>JAUQXU010000186.1 GCA_030837935.1 Candidatus Brocadia sp. | reverse complement strand
ATGGGGGGTGTTTGAAATTCCTTAACATTAAATTAGAAGTTAAGAGATAAGAGGTTGGGAGAGTCAAAACTTCCAACTTCTTATTCTCTGACTTCGCAACATCTCACTTTTCCATCTACAGCTCCCCAACTACCGTAATTTCAGTTTCCAGGGTATACCCTAATTTCAGCTTCACTTCCTCTTGCACATACCGAATTAACTGTAAAACATCTGCAGCCGTGGCATTGCCTGTATTAACGATAAAGTTTGCATGCTTCCCCGATACCTCTGCACCGCCGATACGCATACCCTTAAGCCCGACCTGCTCTATCAACCTACCAGCGCCAACATCTTTAATTTTTTTAAACACCGAGCCACAGCTCGGATACCCCGCTAATTGCGGCTGCCTGGCGTTACGCCAGGCCATATTAGCATCCAACACTGCCCGTATCTCTTCTTTCTGCTTTGGACTGAGTTGAAACGTAACGTCAAGCACAATATCTTTACGCTTCTGCAAAATACTCTTGTCATAATCAAACTGAAAGTACTCAACCCCGACCGTACAGAACTGCCCTTCTTCTGTGAGAATACGGCTCGTTTGAACTATTTCCTCAATGAACACCGTCCGTTTTCTGTCAGGCGACAAAAAGTGTAAATTCTGCCACATAGCCCCACCAACGGTACTTGGAATACCGACAAAGTGTTCGAATCCGGACAATCCACGGTCGCAACATCTTTCTATAAGATCAGCAACAACAGCGCCACTTTCTGTTATTACTTTATCGTTATCAGAGAAGGTAATTTTGTTTGCCGCATTACGAATCACCAGCCCCCTAAACCCCTTATCCGTAACCAAAATATTAGCCCCGCAACCCAGTAAAAAAAGAGGGATGCCGTTACGAAGAGCCTTTGATACGGCATGTATTAATTCATCAATGGTATGCACTTCGACAAATAAATCGGCAGGACCGCCAATCTTATATGTTGTAAAAGGAGCCAAGGGTTTATTTCGTTCCAGATTGGGAATGTTGAATGGCATGAGAGGTATTATACTGAGAAGGTTAATAGATTGTGATTTTATTTTGGAATTCCTAACGATAGCTTTAATACTATTCAATGAAAGCGCTATGAATCCCGTAGGGATGAAATGATTATAGACGATAGCATAAAAACCCGATCATAAACCCCTAATGGGTGATATGGTCGTTTTTCCCTGAAATGTCCGGCGTGTTTATTATGTCATCCCTTTGGGATTGAATGTTGTTTTCGGTTTTTTCATCTATAATCATTTTACCCCTTCGGGGTTCTTGTTTTCATATTTTAAATAAATCAGAATGAATGAACCCGTTGAATATAGCTGAAATCAAAAATGGTAAAAACTACACCGTGTACTGATAGGTTTATGAAAAAAAAGACAACACGCAATTTTAACTGAATGATTGAAGGTAGTCAAATAACTCACTTTCCGTAATTTATTCTTTAATATTTTTATGTTAACATAATACATTTACTTCTATATAATCTACAACATGAATTTTATAAATAGCCTCAAAACAATACCACGCTTGAGCTGTATAATCTATGTTAGCTCAAAATAAAATTAAACTTTTACATCATGACTCAAAAGCAAGCGATCCTTATTACCATAGGGTTCAGGAAGATTATCCCGATGTTGAGAGATCACGTTGAGGAACTTTATCAAATTTGTCATGACTTGGTTGATAAAAAATTTCGCTCACAAATAAAAAGTATGTTTGCTTCCTGCTATAGCGAAATGCATTTTTGTGCAGCATTCAAGAAACACCTACGGTTAGATGTTACTCATCCATTGGACGAAGGGCCTGATTATTATCTCAAAGATATAGATTGCTGGGCAGAAGTTACAACTTTGTCAAATGGTAAAAAAGGTAATTTAAATTCCATCCCGCAACAAGAATATGGCAAAGAAAGCGCATACCCAAAAAATCAGATCATACTTCGTATTACAAATAGCTTTACTGAAAAAGCCAAAAAAATCTGTGATGATATTAAAAAAGGAATTATCAAAGATTCCCAACGGATAATTATTTGTATCAGTGGTGGCTGGTTGGCATCTCATTCTGGGTTTCCATATTATGGAGTAGGTGGCTTTCCAGCGGTGGTTGAAGCTCTGCTACCTATAGGGAACATGGTTTTATGCATTAATAAGGAAAATATGAGTGTTAATGAAATAACATTTGAGTATAGAGCTCATGTTGATAAAGTAGAGGATAAGGGTACTCAGCCTATTAAAACTGATTATTTAATTAATCCAGAATATTCACATATCAGTGCGATTATTTATTCATATGCCGACATTACATCCTCAATTGACCCACAAGATTTAGGAAGGGATTTCTTCATAATTCATAATCCTTTGGCAAAAAACCGGTTACCATTGGGTAGCATCAAATATTGTATGTAGCGGTTTTCGCTGGTGATTCCTAGCGTTAAAACATATGAAGATTTTACACAACACAAGGGACTTGCTTGCTATCATCGATTGTGAAATCGATGGTATTGAGTTTAAGGCGAGTGACAGGAATAAAATTTCTTTTGCACTATTTGATATTGCTCTTGATCATGCAAAAGCCATTGTCGTTTTACTTGAAAATAAGATTTACGCATCTGTTTATGCCTTAGCTCGACCACTTTTTGAAAGTTTTGTAAGAGCTGAATGGATACAGTATTGCGCAAGCGATGATGAGATTAGCTATATAAAAGAGAAAGACGCATTTAAGCTGAATTTTGGGCAAATGCTTGAGGCTGTTGAAAAAAAACATACGTGGGAAGAAATCCTCTCACAAGTGAAAATAAATTCTTGGAACTCTATGAATAGTTTCACCCATGGCGGTCTTAAGCTGATATTCCGAAGGTTCAAAGATGGATCTCTTGAGCACAATTTTGATGAGCAAGAAATTGTAGGTCTTCTTCAATTTGTGTCTCTTTTATCATTTTTGTCCTTTACGGGAATAGCCGGTATTAGTGGTACTAATAAAAAGGATACCGTTCTAAAAGAACTTTACGATAATATGTGCCTCTGGTGTTTTAACCAATCAGTCAAATAAGGTTGGGTTAAGAGGGGCGAACCCAACAAAAAGAGAAAATAATTCAATTGTTGAGGATTTTTCATTTTATTTATGCGGGTTGCAGGATGGCATGAACATATACTAT
>JAUQXU010000185.1 GCA_030837935.1 Candidatus Brocadia sp. | reverse complement strand
TTAAACAAAGTTTGGAAAAATCTTGAAAATCGGGAACGGATAAATGGTTGTTATTGTTTTAAAACAAAGTTGGATTTTTTATAGAGTGAAGAGAAAGGAGGTTTAAATTTACCATGTTTGGAATAAAACGGGTTTATGAAGAACCTGCTAAAAATGATGGCACACGAGTTTTGGTTGACCGTCTCTGGCCGCGGGGTCTTAAAAAAGAAGATGCTGCCATCGATTACTGGATGAAAGAGATTGCCCCCAGCGACACGCTCCGAAAGTGGTTTGCCCACAAAGAGGAACGCTGGCAGGAGTTTAAAAATCGTTATATGAAAGAGCTGAAAGAGAAAAACGAACTCTTGAAACAATTGATAGATTTAGGGAAAAATAAAAAAGTTACTCTCTTATATGCCGCCAAAGATGAAGAGAGAAATAATGCACAAACGCTTTTGGAGGTATTGGAAAACAAATGAGCTGGACGTGTCCTTATCAGATAAATAATGAATGTATTCGATTGAGAAAGTCATGTCAGCCTTTGCAGAATGGTTGTGTGCTGGATGGGAAAGTTATATGTATTGATAATCAATCGAATATTGGAAGTAAAAAGGATTTTAGAAAGGAGGATGACCAGGATGGTAAAATTAGATCCCATTGCGGAATTCAGAGAAGACCACAGAAAGGTAAGGGACGGATTGCTTGAATTAATGGAAGCCTTGCAATCAAATGATGTTGCTAAGGCAAGAAAAATACTTGACAGGATAAACGTACTTGTTGGTCCACATTTCAGATACGAAGAAGAGATACTTTATCCAACGTTACGTGTATTTTTGGGTGAGTATGTCGATCAGTTACTCACGGAGCATGATGGTGTAATAGCTACTGCCCGTTCATGCGCCGAGTTGCTAAAGAAGGATAGTCTGACGGATGAAGAGGCAAAGCAGGCTGTTTCTGCTGCAAGAACGCTCCTGATTCATGTCTCAAACTGTGACGGTTTGTCGATACTTTCCGAAAGATTGAATAAAAATGAAATAGATACTTTAAGCGAGAAACTTGCGACCGCAAGAAAGGCGGGCGTACCTTTGTTAGATTGGGCAGATACTATAAGGAACAAATAAAATACATGGAAACAGAGAAGAAAGGTTTGTCAATAATATTTCATAGCGGTTCTTACGACCGTATGTATCACGGTTTTTCTATTGTCCTTGTAGCCCTGGCATTAGGCAGAGAGGCAAGATGTTTTTTTACCTATTGGGCGCTACAATATCTGGTAAAAGGAAAGTCTGTGGTCCAGCTTAATGAAGAGGGACAGTCTCACAGGAAACTGTTAGAAGAGCATATGAAAAAAGGCCATATTCAGGAAATATCTGAACTTTTAACCCAAGCTAAGGCAATGGGCGCAAAGTTTTATGTCTGCACCAATTCTATGGGCTTGCTGAATGTCTCTCGTGACGAACTCGTAAATGAGGTTGATAAGAGTATGGGGCTAACTACATTTCTTGCGGAGACTGGCCACGATCAAATTTTATTTATCTAATAAGGAGATCAAAGATGACGAGCAACAGCCCAACCCAGATGCTTGAGGTGGAACATCGTATTATTGCCAAAGTGATCGGCGCAGCTCCAGTGCTGGCCGACCGGCTGGAAGCAGGCCAGGTAGTGGATGTGAAAACGCTTCATGGGGTGATTGAATTCCTGCACACCTTCGCCGACGAATGTCATCACGGCAAAGAAGAGGATTTGCTATTCCCAACTTTGGTTAATAAGGGTATCTCAAAACAAGGCTGCCCTATAGGAGCACTGTCGGCCGAGCACACGCGAGGCCGGGTGCTTGTCAAAGAGTTGGCCGATGCGGCAGATACCTACCAAAGCGGTGATCCCGATGCCAAAAAGGCAGTGGTAAAGAGTTTGAGAGAGATTGCCACGCTGTATCCCAACCACATTTGGAAAGAAGACTATCTACTGTTTCCGCTAACCATCAAGGTACTAAGTATAGAGGAGCAGCAAGCCTTGTATCGGCAATTTGAACAGGTGTGGGAGCGGGTGGGCCGGGATGTGCATCACCGCCTGGAACAGTTTGCCGAAGGGCTTTCCGAAAGTACTCAAGTTTGTTAAAAATTAAGCGGCGAGTTTTTCAACAAAGTAATGTTATGTTACCATATATCTGGACAAAAATAAGACTATTTTCTCCCGGTAAGATCGTATCGTGGCTCAATCGTCAGCAATTCTCCGAATCAGTTGCTCTTGCTGTAATAGCGATACTCGTCGGTCTCACGAGTGGTATAGGGGTATGGCTCTTCAAACAACTGTTTAACGTGATATATCGGTATGCATTCGAAGGGATAGATACACCCCTGGGCCTTTTGCACCGCAAAGAAATCGCCCTTCGATTTTTCCAAGATTTGGCAAATTGGGCAGGATTTGACAGTATAGGAACAATGTTGGGTTCCATAGGAAATTGGATGATCTTCTTTGTACCTGTCATCGGTGGTCTCGCTGTCGGACTGATTTCCCATTTTCTTATCGGTAAGGAACGATATCTGGGCATAGCAGGTATTATGGAATCCGTGGCATTAGGAGGCGGGCGGCTGCCATATCGGAAAATACCAACCAAAACTGTTGCTGCTGCATTATCTATCGGTTCTGGTGCTTCCGTGGGACCTGCAGACCCTTCAGTGCAGATTGGCGCATACTTAGGATCAATGTTTGGGCAACTCTTGCGCCTTTCTGATGAACGAATCCGTGCACTCGTTGCATCGGGTGCTGCTGGGGGGATCGCCGCAGCCTTCAACGCACCTATTACCGGCATATTTTTCGCTTTAGAGATTATTATAGGCGAACTGAATGTAAACGCCTTTGGAATCGTTACATTAGCAGCTGTGATCTCATCTGTGTTTACTCAGGCCATATCAGGGCCTCAACCTGCATTTCACATCCCTCCCTATGCTTTTAACTCAGTATGGGAACTGCCGCTCTACTTTGGGTTAGGTGTGCTGTCCGGACTTGGTGCGGCATTCTATATTCGGTTGCATCATTTCACACGGGGTATCTTTGATAAATGGAATGCCCCGCGCTGGCTCAAACCAGTAGTTGCCGGTCTCGCCGTCAGCCTCGTTGGAATGTATCTGCCGCAGGTGTTTGGCACAGGCTACGCCACAATTGAAGATATTTTACATGGCAAACCGATGGAAGTGACTCTCCTGCTTTCGCTGGCGTTAGCCAGACTGGTGCTAACACCAGTTTGCATCAGCAGCGGTTTCCACGGAGGTGTATTTGCGCCTGCCCTTTTTTCCGGCGCCGCGCTTGGAGGCGCTTATGGACTTGTAGTCAAACAGGTTTTTCCTTCTCTCAACATTTCACCGCCTGCCTTTGCAATGGTAGGGATGGCTGCCGTCCTTGCAGGCACAATACATGCGCCAATTACCTCGTTCATCCTATTATTTGAAATGACCCATGACTATCGGATTATTCTGCCACTGATAGCTGCAGTAAATGTTAGCCTGTTCCTTTCATGGCATTTACAACACGATTCAGTATACACCTTGGGGCTGGCGCGTAAGGGTATACGTCTGCAACGAGGACGCGACGTTGACGTGCTGGAAACAATTATGGTACGTGAAGTCATGGAAACTGAAATCGTTACTTTGCGGGAATCTGATTCGTTGATAGTAGCAACCGATTTACTTACACGAAAACGACAGCACGGCTTACCAGTGCTTAATAATGCAGGCGAATTGACTGGTATTATCACTATGCAAGATATTGACCGTGCTCAGGATGACGATAGCGGCATAGTGCGTACTGTCGGTGAAGTCTGCGCACGAGAATTGCTCCTTGCATATCCCGACGAGACGATTGGCGCCGCGTTGCGGCGTATCGGAGTGCGCAATGTTGGTCAATTGCCAGTCGTTGCCCGCAACAATTTGCATAGTTTAGTGGGTTTACTGCGCAATACCGATATCGCACGCGCCTACGATCTGGCAGTGACCCGCCGTGCGGCGATTCGGCATCGTGCTCAGTAAGTGTACCGCAGGGCGTTTGTCTTTGATAAAGGGCAAGGGTTGAGTGAACATACAGCACCATTCGATGCATTAGTTTATCTTCTTGAGGGGTGAGGTGGAAATTGTTATCTCGGACAGACCCCTTCGCCTGAAAGAGGGTGAAATTGTTATCATGCCAGCCAACCAACCATATGCGCTGAAAACAATAAAAAAATCCAAGATGATGTTGACTATGATAAGGTCTTAATTACACTACCCAGTGATATTGTGTATATGGGTAGGGTGGATTAAGACCGATAGGCCGAATCCACCAGAATCGTTTTAGATTTATCCGAAAGTATCAATCATGGAAGCCAAAAAGAATATTGTTGTCATGGGGGCAGGCTATGGAGGAATTACGGCTGCATTGAGATTAGCAAGGTTGTTACGTCAGCGTCCTGAATATCAGATACATCTCATTGATAGAAACCCTTACCATACGCTCAAGACACAATTGCATGAGGCAGCTGTTCGAAAAACAGAGATATCTATTCCTATTGATCGCATTATACAAGGGCGAAATATCATCTTTCATCTTGGAGAGGTAACTAGGATTGATCCTATTGAGCATATCGTTCATAGAAAAAACGGATCTTTACCATTTAATTACCTGATAATTGCGATTGGAAGTCAGGTAAATTTTTACAATATCCCTGGATTGCAGGAAAACTCCTTCCCGCTTCAAACATTGAGAGACGCACAGATGATCTGTGACTATATGAGTCAACTCTGTACGCGTGCGGCATCAGAACCGGTTGAAGAGCGACGAAGGGACATGCTTCGATTTGTCATCGGTGGCGGTGGTTTGTCAGGGGTAGAATTCGCTGCTGAGCTTGCTGACCATGCGGCGCAGTGCACCCGTAACTCTCATGTGAATCCTCATGAGGTTGAGATCATCATTGTTGAATCGGGTAGTCACATAGTCCAGAGAATGGATGAATCCTTTGCAGCACGTATTCATAAAAAACTCCTTGGAAAAGGTGTAAAAATCATACCAAAATCAAAGATCATTGGCCGGACACCTGACACTGCAACCCTTTCATCGGGTGAAGTGTTGAAAACGAAGACTTTAATATGGACAGGAGGCATTCGCATCAGTGAACTTGCAAGAGAAAGTGGATTGAAAATCGGACAATCAGGGCGTATCATTGTTGATGAGTTTCTTCGGGCAGAAGGTTATCCTTTCATTTATGCCATTGGTGATAATGCCCTTGCAATAAATCCTTACACAAAAGAATCTGTTCCCGCCGCCGCCCAGTTTGCATTGCAGCAAGGACGGCTGGTAGCATACAATATCTACGCGGATATTTTTGGTGGAGTGAGGGAAGCGTACCATCCAAAGATCTTGGGTGAGGTCGTCAGCCTGGGAAGGCATCTTGCTGTGGGATGGCTAGCCCTTCCCTTCTTGAAGAAAATTACATTTGTTGGTTTTTTGGGAAGTCTTCTTAAAACTGCCGTTCAGGAGAAACACATATTCCTCTTAAGAAAAGAGAGTAGAAAATGGATAACATATTAACAAATTTTCTGTTATATTAAACGCCTATCGTATAAAATAAACCTCAAGGTAATACAATAAATATCGCGTATTATTACAATTCAGCACTGAAACTTATTTAAAGGGAGAAACAGACGACATGAAGCAAAAGAGAATTATAATGTTTAGAGCATGTGTCCTATTTGCAACCATGATGTTCATCAGTTTTAACATATATGCCAACGAGGGTGAAAAGGAATCTGGGTGGGCCATCGGCGCTGCCGAAAAAAGAACGTTATATGTCGCTCATTGGACTCATACCCCGGAAAATTGCCCCGGCAGGAGTGGAGATGGTGCAAAGATGCTAAGCAAGTTCTGGGAAGGAAGAAAATTGGCAGAAGAAAAGGGTATAACGATACTGGGAGCTTACGTGACAGTTACAGAACATGATTATTTTATTATCTTTGAAGCAAGCAATTACGATACAGCAGTAGAATTCTTTCTTCCACTGGTACCCAGTCAAACCAGGAAAATTGTACCTGTACTTACCATGGATGAATGGTTAAAGATAATGCCAAAGTAAGGTTGGGTTTTATGACATGACCGTTGTTTTGTAACGGAGAGTGAAACAGGTTTACAGGTGTATTCCTCGCCGTGCGTTCATGTGATATACACGCCATTACGATACAGGACAAAGACTTTATGAACGGTCACACGTTGATTCCCATTATAAATCACGGTGCAAGGATGCCTTTTTTCCGGCTGTCAACAGTGGGAAAGGGAGTTATGCAAACAAAAAAACATGAGTGTTTAACTCATTTTTTTGTTTCTTCTGTTTTCTTTTTTCTCGACTCATCGCCTACTACCAATTTTGAAAATAATGTGATTGCTATAATAACAATAGCTATTGAACCACCAAAATATAGGGTTTCTAAGGGGTTTTCCCACATTACAATGTGCTTTAAAAAAGTGATAACAATGACCACAACAACTGCTGCAATCAATTTTTCTTTTAAATCAGTGAGATCACGTATTTTCAACCAGTGCGGATAGCTAATAGACTGGTCTCTATCTACAAACA
>JAUQXU010000184.1 GCA_030837935.1 Candidatus Brocadia sp. | reverse complement strand
GCCCTACGGGCTCCTTCCGTTTCCACAGACATGATATGTGTTTCTCGTTTCATGGTATTACTCTTTTTCATAGATATTCTCCTTCCCACACTACAGTAAACTATGCATGGGAAAGTGTCCAACTATTATAGACACAGAGGGAACTGCGCAAAATCAATTCCCTTGTTCTAAAACAATTCACCGTTTCTTGCGTAAGGTATTACTATTATTTACGCTATATAAATTATATGCACTGAACTTAACGTGAAATCCTATTATTTTATTATTTCTCCATTGAAATACATACTGCAATACCGGAATAAATCAAATGGTTTTTATCTTCAGATGGTTCTGTTTGAATAAGAAAGCCTGAGGCCTGAGCGCTTTCAGAACTATACGACGGAGGAGTTTATCAGGATTATGACGTTTGACATGGAGGAATGCGTTCCATTAATTGAGATTTCTTTTCTGGTGTAAGTTTTGTTTCCAATTTCCAACCAGGCATGGCGTGTTTATCCTTTTGCTTGATAAGGAGCCACTCGTTTCCCTTTTCTCTTCCCTTAAAATGAACGAGAGTGAAATTTCCCTTGAGGATTTTACCTTTAAGGGAAAAACTCATTTTGTCCTTTTGCATGTCAATGGGGAGGTAGGTTCCACTATCCCACACAACTACGGTACCGGTTCCGTATTGCCCCTGTGGAATAATACCTTCAAAATCAATATAGTCGATGGGATGGTCTTCTACCTGCACCGCCAGACGTTTTTCTGCTGGGTTCATAGACGGGCCTTTCGGAATAGCCCAGGAACGAAGGACTCCCTCCATTTCCAGTCTAAAATCATAATGGAGATGAGTGGCATCATGTTCGTGGACAACAAATCTAAAACCCATAGATATCCTTTTACCCTGGCTAAGAATAACAGAAACATAGAAGCATGAAAAAAAATAACTGTCATCTTATTTCATGCTGAGTAGCTGTAATTCCCTGTTTCCTTGGTTACTTTTTCAGACTGCCCGGTCCAGAAAAACCTGCAACAGTTTAGCATTTTGAAAACATTAATCGCGGAAAAGTGCCTTTTTGGCAGTAAACAGTGGCAATTCATGAATTGCCACTACTTTGCTGATAACCTCATCATTATTGAAATTTTGCAAAATACTATACTATTACAAAAATCTCTATATCTTTTATAGTTATCCTGTTCCCTGTAACGAATAAGGATCTTCAATGCATCATTCACCCCCTCCATGCTTTTATCGACGAGATATGCCACGAAGTTAATAACATCAAGCACAGTTTTGTATTTGAAAGGTTGCGATTAGCAGCCATATAACGATTCAAGAAGGCCTTCATCGGTTTCTTATAACTTCCTGAAGGAAATAGAGTCCAATAAAGCGGTCTGCCTGTGACTTCTTCCAGACGAATTCCCTTTGAAACCCAATGGTAATCCACCCCTCCTCAGGTGTCATGCTGAATAAACGAATAATGATGTCACCTTCCCCACGGCGATATACTACAAAACTATTTAGTTATTTTGTTGTTTGCTAAGGCTACCATCCAAGCACATAGGCAAAAATGAGTGGCGCGACAATCGTGGCGTCTGATTCGATGACAAACTTCGGAGAATCCTTGCCGAGCTTGCCCCAGGTAATCTTTTCATTTGGCACTGCGCCAGAATACGATCCGTAACTTGTCGTTGAATCACTGATTTGACAAAAATATGCCCAAAGTGGCACTTCAGGGCGTCTCAGGTCCTGATGGAGCATCGGCACCACGCAGATGGGAAAATCGCCGGCAATTCCACCACCGATTTGAAAAAAGCCCAGTCCCTTCGGGGCGATTTGTGTGTACCATTCTGCCAATAAGATCATGTACTCTATCCCCGTTTTAACCGTGTGGATATTCCTGATCTCACCAGAAATACAATGTGCGGCGTACATATTGCCCAGCGTTGAATCCTCCCATCCCGGGACAAATATTGGCAGATTTCTTATTGCTGCTTCCATAAGCCAGCTATCTCGCGGGTCGATTTGATAGTAATCCTTGAGTTTACCACTCAGCAGAATTTTGAACATAAACTCGTGGGGAAACAACCGCTCGCCCCTACGATCTGCGGCGACCCATTCTTCAAGCATTGCGCTTTCAATGCGCCTCAACGCTTCTGCCTCGGGGATGCAGGTGTCGGTTACACGATTCAAGTGCCGCTCAAACAAGTTTTCTTCATCGCCGGGAGTCAGTTCTCGATAGTTTGGGATACGCACGTAATGGTCGTGGGCAACCAGGTTGAAGACGTCTTCCTCAAGATTCGCACCCGTACAACAGATACCGTGAATCTTATCCTGACGAATCATCTCCGCAAGGGAGAGCCCAAGCTCGGCAGTGCTCATCGCGCCTCCCATCGTCAAAAACATCTTCCCGCCATTTTCAAGATGTTGCTTATAAGCCCGGGCCGCATCTATCGTGGCAGCAGCATTAAAATGCCGATAATGGCGGATCATAAATTGAGAGATCGGACATTGTGTCATTTCATACGTATCTTTGCTCGTTTTTGCAACTTTTATTAAATCCGGCTTATCAAAATCTGTTTTCATAATTCATCCCTTATCATGCTCTAAATCTTTCAAAATATAGCTGACACTCGATATAGTTATCACCATCAGCTAGATTCTTCATCTTATTCTTCCATGCAGAATTTCCTAGCGCGGCTACGCCGCAACCGAAGCTTTAAAACCGTCCTCCAATAGTGTATATTTGATTTTTTTGAAGTGGAATCTTGGCCACTATTTTATACACAAGAGAGGAGGACGGCAAGGGAGAAATTTCTTGAGCGATATCATAGCAAAATTACCGGAGTACTTTCAACCTTTGATCGGATGATATTTAAAGGGCATATTTTGCCATTTTTTCAAAAAAGTAATAGGCATTATTATTTGTTTCAGGAAAAGGTATTATTGAAGGGTTTGGGGGCGTATGCGAAGAAAGTATCAGAGTAATTAACCCGACCTTCGCAATTCGAGGGGTAGTCAATCCGCTAAGCCAGTAAATTCAAGGGGTCGTGTAAAAAGGTCGGCACTACAGACCGATCTGTCCTGAGGCATAAACCTTGGGCGGAGGTTGTTCAGGAAGCGTCAATCCCAATTGTGCCAAAAGGAGAGAAACATCCTTTTCT
>JAUQXU010000183.1 GCA_030837935.1 Candidatus Brocadia sp. | reverse complement strand
CCGAACGAATCTTTTCTTTCACGGATGCTCCATAACTACACGGTTTTTACCGTGCAAAGATGGCTGTATAATAAAGGAATTCCTGTTGTTATAATGCCTATCCGTGTATAGCAAGAGTTTCAGCCACCTATTTACAAAAATATGCCATGAAGCTTTCAGACCTCCTGGATAATAAAGTCGTCTCGACAAATCTCAGGGCAAGGGACAAGAGCGGTGCATTGAAAGAAATGGTGGAGATCCTTCGCAAGGCTGGGCGGATCAGAGACCCCGGCACGGTTTTGAAGGCCCTTTGGGAACACGAAACAATTGATACAACGGGCATTGGCCATGGAGTTGCTTTTCCTCATGCAAGTATCGAAGGACTTAAAGAACCAGTTGCCTTGCTCGCCATCTCACAACGGGGCGTCGATTTCAAGGCAAAGGATGGACACCCTGCCTATCTATTCTTTCTCTTTTTAACCCCTGTAAAGGAAACAACACTCCACCTCCAGATCCTTTCGCGGGCGGCTGCAATCTTTACGGACAATGTCCTTTATTATTCATTTCGAAAGGCAAAGACTCCGCAGATAGCGTTAAGGCTCCTCCTGCACCATGAAAAAGGCGGAAAGGAGGTCTTCTTTCCGCACTCAATCGATGAAATATACAAGGAGCTCGAAACAGACCCTTCAGGACTGACTGAGGATGAGGCAAAAAGGAGGCTCGAAAGATATGGCAGAAACGCCCTCAGGGAGCTAAAAGGAAAGCCACTCTTTCTCAGATTTATGGAAAATTTGTACAATCTCCTTGCCATTCTCCTGTGGGTTGGTGGAGCCCTTGCCTTTGTAGCCAATATGCCTGCATTGGGATGGGCCATATTTGCCGTGATCTTCATCAATGCAGTTTTCAGTTTCTGGCAGGAATATAAGGCAGAGAGGGCACTGGAGGCCTTAAAAAAATTACTGCCCCGGAAGGTAATAGTTTTGCGGGATGGTAAGGAAAAGGAGGTCTCTGCTGAGGAACTTGTCCCGGGCGACATCATTTTCCTGGAAGAGGGTGACAGTATATCTGCGGATGCCAGGCTGATAGAGACCTTTAACATGAGGGTTGACAATTCGGCCCTTACCGGTGAATCCCAGCCAATATACAAGACATCTGAGGCAGTACCGGATGGAAAGGAGTTTCTGTGGACTGAACTTCCCAACATGGTATTTGCCGGAGCCGCAGTGACATCAGGAACAGGCAGGGCAGCGGTAATTGCCACGGGGATGCAGACTGAAATCGGCCGGATAGCTTCTCTTACCCAGGAACTCAGGGAAGAGAAAAGTCCACTCCAGATGGAAATAGAAAAAGTCACAAAGATAGTTACCTTTCTTTCAGTAGCGATGGGTGTTGTCTTCTTTTTCCTCGGCACCTATATAGGAAAGCTCAACGTAGCGGCTGCATTTGTATTTGCCATAGGCATTATCGTTGCCAATGTCCCGGAGGGGCTGTTACCTACGGTGTCTTTATCATTAGCCATGGCGGTTCAACGGATGGCCAGAAGAAATGCCCTCATAAAGAGGCTTTCCTCTGTCGAAACCCTCGGTTGTACTACGGTGATCTGTACGGATAAGACGGGCACCCTTACTACCAATGAGATTAGCGTAACGAAGATATTCGTTAACGGGAAGATTATAAATATTAGCGGTGTAAGATATGAACCTGCGGGAAATTTCTATTTCAGAGGGATAAGCCTTTCCAGGCGGGAAATGGTGGAAAACGGAATGGACATTCTTTTTGATGCGTGTGTACTTTGCAATAATGCGGGTTTGCTTCCCCCCGGGACAGAGAGGGAAAGATGGGGTATCGTTGGAGATCCTACCGAAGCAGCCTTGCTCGTTATGGCAGCCAAAGGTGGCGTGGATGTTGAGGAGAGGCAAAACGCTTTGCCGGGGCTTGGTCAGCTTCCGTTTGAGGCTGTAAGGAAGAGAATGACGTCCATTAATCTTTCTGATGGAAAACCCCTGGCTTATGTGAAGGGAGCGCCCAGGGAAATACTGGATCTCTGCACCCATATTCTTACAAATGGGAAAGTCGAATCTTTAACGGATTCTATGCGGGAGACAATCTTGTCGAAGAATGATTCAATGGCAAAAGACGGCTTGAGGGTTTTAGGCATTACATACAGACCCCTGGATTTTTCAGAAGGATTTACCATAGAGAATACAGAAAAGGATCTTGTATTTTTAGGTTTGGTAGGAATGATGGACCCGCCAAGACCAGAGGTACCGAAGGCTATAGAGTTGTGCCACAGGGCTGGCATAAGGGTGGTTATGATTACAGGAGACTACGGATTGACAGCCCTTTCTATAGCCAAAAAGATAGGGCTTACAAAAACCGTTAATCCAAAGATTATTACCGGTAATGAACTCTCAGAGATGGATGACGAAGCCCTCAGGAAGTTATTGAGAGAGGAAGAGGTTGTATTTGCGCGGGTATCTCCTGAACACAAAATGCGGGTAGTCACGGCCTTTAAAGATATAGATGCGATCGTGGCAGTAACAGGTGACGGCGTGAACGATGCCCCGGCCCTTAAAAAGGCTGACATCGGGGTTGCCATGGGGATAAGGGGCGCAGATGTAGCTAAAGAGGCAGCAGCCATGATCCTGACCGATGACAATTTTGCTTCCATCGTGGCAGCCATAGAAGAAGGGCGGGCGGTTTATGCTAATATAAAGAAATTTGTGACCTATATATTTGCCAGTAACATTCCAGAGATAGTTCCCTTCATAGCCTTTGTCTTGTTTAAAATACCACTTCCCCTAACGGTGATGCAGATATTAGCTGTTGATCTCGGAACTGATATGGTCCCGGCCCTTGGACTTGGAACTGAACCGCCAGAACCCGGGATAATGGATAAACCTCCAAGGCCACAGAATAAAAGGCTTTTAGACATGTCTTTGCTCCTCAGGGCTTACTGTTTCCTGGGTCCCATGGAGGCTGTCGCCTGCATGGCAGGGTTCTTCTTTATTTACTTCCAATATGGTTGGTTGCCAGGGACGGTAATGCCTGACTCGGGGGTTATTTATCTGACGGCCACAACAATGTCACTTACCGGGATAGTGGCAACCCAGATCGGAAACGTCTTCGCATGCAGGACCGAAAGGGAATCGGTCTTTAAAGTTGGCTTCTTTGAGAACAAGCTGGTTTTATTGGGAATAGTTTCGGAGTTGGCAATTATTTCAACCCTTATTTACACTCCATTCTTACAAAAAATATTCGGCCTTGCACCAATAGGGTTAAAGCAATGGGGATTCCTTTTCGTCTTTACACCCTTTCTCTTCCTGATGGAAGAAGGCAGAAAATGGATTGT
>JAUQXU010000182.1 GCA_030837935.1 Candidatus Brocadia sp. | reverse complement strand
CATACTGTGCGTGGTTTGCATCATCGGGACCTGTATCGTTTTCACTCGCCCATATTGTCCTGTTCCCGACACTGCCGATAGAGCGCCAGAAAAGGTCTCCATAATATACAATTAAATCCGGTGGTATGCCGTTACATGTTGAATAAATATCTTCTGGTTTAAAGACCTTCGTATGGATATTATTACCCTTTTCATCCCGCAAATCTTCCAACTTTTTTATCAGTTCATTCCTCACGTGCTCATAGTGCTGGGGTGCAATGACCCCTTTGGGTTCACGACCCTTTACATTCATGAACAGCCGTCCATAATAGCCACCCTCACCCCAAACCATCGTATTTTCCCAGTCGACGATGAGTTTGTTGAAGGGAGTAGACTCTGCAGGATAGTGCACTAATTTCAGGTAACCGTTCTGGATAAGCCATTCATTGATGCAGATACCTCCCATCATCTTCTTAGCGCCATGATCTGACACAATGAGGGTCATGGTATCGTCATTGAAAAGCTTAAAGGTCTCACCTATTTCCTCATCGAGATATTTATAATAATTCAGAATGGCGTTTTGATACCTTGAACCCGGCACGTATTTAGGGTGGTCTTGATCAAAATGTTTCCAAAAGGCATGATGTATCCTGTCTGGACCCATTTCTACCATCATAAAAAAATCCCATTCCTTAGAACGGATAAAATGTCTTGTTAGCCTGAACCGTTTCTCCGTCATGGCATAGATATCTTTTAAGATAGATTCTTTGTTGTCGCTCCTGAACTCATCCACATCGAGGATATAGCCTTTTGAAACGGCCTCTACTTCCGCTTTCAACTCAGGGGGATACGTATATTCACCCTTCGTGTCCGGCGTCATAAAGCAGGTGACCATACACCCATTGACAGGCTGGGGCGGATATGTCATGGGCACGCCAATTACCACGACCTTTTTCCCTATCTTTGAGAGGATATTCCATACGGTATCCACATTGACGGCCTTTGAATTTGCAAAGGATAACCCCTCATAATCGTAACTCGACCGGTTTCTAAATCCATAGATTCCGAGTCTGCCGGGATTAGCGCTCGTCATCATGGACATCCATGCAGGGCAGGTAATGGCAGGAATAGTGCTTTTCATCTCACCATATCTGCTCTGAGCAATCAGTCGTTGTATATTCGGCAACTGATTCAACCAACGATCGAAAAAAAGTTCGGGTGGCACCGAGTCCAAACCTAACACAAATACCTTTTTCTTATTAATCACCATAAAAATGCATCACCTGGTAAAATTTTTCCTACGATCTTCGCATGAAGTGAAATATGCTGATACGTTGCATGAAAAATGTGTTTTGCCTGTTTTACAAACGTTCGGAGGGGGTTGGCCTGCTATCTTTTCACTGTAACAATAATAAAAGCCCGCGATCGGAGTCGAACCGACAACCTCATCATTACGAATGACATTTTTGTATTTTTTAACGTTTTTCATAAGTGATCAGAAGCGTGTCCTTTATGACTATAATACCTTACCTTGAGATAACTTGCAACACAAATCTATTTCCTGCTGATTCCTGCCGATTCCTGTCCATTCCGATGGGTTTGACTACAATTTGACTACGTTTTGACTACAGTAAAAAATGGAGTCTTATTAAAGGAAAATCGGGGCAAAAAGGTATTGCTGGGATAGAAAATTGGTCAAAGTTGACTACAGTAAGAAAACAAAATCCTTGAATTTAAGGGGGAATTTTGGTTTTGTTTATCATTACTACTGATGTTAAAGTGTTGATGACGATCAAATAAGGGTAATTTTACAATTGAGAGCGTGGTTAGGACGCTTGGAATATTTGCTCCTGGCCTTCCAGGGGCAATAAAAGGCAGCGGGCTATGAGACCTAACCTCTCATGGTTTGTTGCCTTTTTCTTTTTAAGAGGAAAGAGGGCATGAAGGGAATTATAAAACATACCCTAAAAAAGGTAACGCTTGAACTTGTCTACCAGGTGGTAGACGAAAGAACCACAGAAATTGTTTCGGAGATAAAAGAAGTCAAGAAACGACAGGAAGACGATTTTCGGTATTTGGTACAAAAAATGGATACAGATATCGGACAGTTAAGAAGCGAGGTTAAAAACGAAATTGGTCAATTAAGGACTGAAATTGGAGCTATTAACCAGAGGATAGATACTATCATTCAGATGTTAATGACCATTCAGCAAGGTCAGAAATAAAGCCGAGAGCAAAAAAGATGGATAATCTGAAAGGCATTAAACCATTTAAAAAACCTGTTAAGGCCGGAGACTGTGAGCAATAATAGCAACCATGAAGCGAATAGCGATAATCCTGCACCGGGTCCCGACGAGATCATAAGACGATTGATATTTACGACACCCAGGAACGCACTAAAGAGCAGAGAAGCATTTACGTATCAGAATTACGTAACTAAAACGCGCCCTGGACGTCTAGAAACGATTCCGAAGGTGTTTAACGTGTCTGGGATCGATGAAATGGTTTTAAGTGGCAAATTGCCTATCTGAGATCGTGTTTCTCGGCGTTAAATTGACAATTAAGGGATAGCCTGATCAGCGAAAAGGTCACATTCCTGAGTGACTTTCCCTTAATTTACTTTCAGGAGTCATTACGGGAGATGACAGGATGAAGGCAAAAATTTTATCAGGCATTCAAGTAATATGCCTACCATGTCCTTTAATCAGTAAATTACCCACCCTTAATAATCCACTGGCTAGACGATGTGGTGAGATTATTGAAAATGCACGTCATATTTGGGGATATTATTCACCCGAAGAACAATCGGTATACTACGAGGTTATAGACGGTGAGGAAGTACCGAAAAAATTTCCACCATATTCAAACCTTAAACTAACTTCCGCAAGGTCAATTCAAAGCTGGTATGTAGAGCATTCAGACCTGACGTTGACAAACCAAAAGACACCCGAAGCAATAAAGAAAGCGGTACAGGATGTCAGGCGGTATGCAAGACCTTCCATTGAAAGCAATATAACAGACAAGGAAATACTGGCTATTTTTGCAATATGTGAAGTGTATGAGGCTGTTGATAATATACAGCTGGGAAAGCCAGAGGAAGCCATAAAGGAAAAGGTCTTGTCGGCAAGCATGTTTTTGAACCTTGCAAAGGCGGGTTTTGAACCAGAGAAGCAGACACCGGCAAGCACACCAGAGGTTATTCCCTTTCCCACACCTTCCGGGATCCAATGGGATGAGGTAAAAATAAGTTTTATTGATAATGAAAATGTCAGTATAAACATAAAAGGTGCGATTATACGAAAGCATTATGCTGAGATGGGATTTAGAAATAAAAAAACCTGTAAACCTGTGAAGTCATGGGTTATTCTTCGTGGCTTTAGCGAACAAGAATGTTTGACATATGCACCGAGTATTAAAGAAAAAGTGGAAAAGAATATTCAGGATTTAAGGAAGCGGTTGAGGGCATGTTTCGGGATACAGGACGATCCTATTATTTTCAATCATGGATACAAACCTAAGTTTAAGGTTTCCAAGAGCGAAAGCCAGGGTCATTCTGTTTATGCGTTTTCAAACAGTGATTTATTTGACGAAAAAGAGGAAGATTAAAATAAGCTGAATTTTTTTGAGAGAAAAGGAAAACCCTTGTTTGCCGAAATTTCGGTGACAGGGGTTTTTTTATTTTCAGATTTTTAAAATATTTTTATCCACCAGAAACCCACCATTTAAGCCATTCCCAAGCCATTCCGTTAAAATTCATACTACCCAAAATCATTATTTCGGCGAAATTTCGGCAATAAGGGGTAAGAGTTTTATTTCCTGTTTTATTTTGGAGGTAGCCCAATGAATCAAGCAGAAGACAAACTGCTAAGCCCTTCTGAAGTCATCCAAGTCCTAAACATTCCCAGGCATCGTTTGAATTATCTTTTTGATACTCGAAAATTGAAATCAGAGGATTTTACAAGGCTTGGGAACGGACGTTTTGTTTTCAGGCAAAGTGACCTTCCTAAAATTCGGAAGGCACTGTTTGAAATTCAGTCGAAAGGGTAAGACATGGCAAACCCACAGTGTCAACACGGTTTCACGAAAATTGCAAATGAATTGCTTGAGGCACTGATCAGAATAGATTTATCGGGTCACTGTTTCAGATTATGCCTTTTGGTCATTCGGAAGACTTACGGCTTTGGAAAAAAAGAAGACGTAATTTCACTATCCCAAATGGCAAAAATGAGCGGTCTTTCCAAGAGCAGATGTTCGCAAATAATCAACATGCTTGAAGACCGAAACATAGTAACCGTATCAGATTTCTGCAACGGTCTTACCAAAAAGTATAGATTTAATAAGGATTTCGAGACATGGAAGACCGTATCAGAAAACTGCTACCGTAGCAGAAAAGTGATTCAAAAGGGTATCAGAAAAATGATACCACAAAAGAAAGAAGTACAAAAGAAACTATATTGTCCGAACTCTGATGAGCTTCGGACGAGTGAACTTCTTTTGAATTTGATCAGACAAAGAAATCCAAATTTCAAACAACCTGATTTGCAATCATGGGCTAAACATATTGACCTTATGTTACGAATTGATAAGCGTTCACCTGAAGAGATTGAAAAGGTCATTACCTGGTGCCAGCAAGATTCTTTCTGGTGTAGCAATATTTTGAGTACTCAAAAACTTCGGGGGCAATATGACCAGCTATTTTTGAAAATGTCAGGCAGTAACGGCAAACACATTCAGGAAAAACAACGGTACTATTAAGGGGGGGGATTATGAAACAGCAAAAAAGTACAGCGGATTTATTAGTTGAGCTTAACGAATACCAAGGCAGCGACAAGATAATTTCATCGTATGACATGAAAGCGATTATTGACGAGCAGCCAAAAGTTGCGCCTGTCATGTCGAGGCTTCCGCAACTGGATAAATACACCGGCGGGTTTTGTCCTGGTGAACTAATAGCTATTTCCGGGCCGAGGAAGGCTGGCAAAACTTTGTTTGCTCAAAGCTTGACTGTAAATTTTGCGAAACAGGATATCATAAGTTTATGGTTCAGTTACGAGTTATCAAGTAGAGAATTTATAAACCGGTTTCCCGGTGAACTACCGGTGTTTGTAATGCCCCAAAAGATGAAGGCAAACTCCCTTGAATGGTTAAAACATCGTATTCTTGAGGGGCTGGCAAAGTATGGTGTGAAAATGGTTTTTGTCGACCACCTACATTACCTTTTTGACTTGGCGCGTATGAGGAACACAAGTATTGAGATCGGGCAGGTAATTCGGACTTTGAAGATGCTGGCCGTTGATTTGAACATCACAATCTTTCTGATGTGCCATATGGCAAAGCTTGACCCTTACCAGGAACCGAGTGACGAGAATATCCGTGATTCGAGCTTTGTCTCTCAGGAAAGTGACGCTGGTGTCATGGTCTGGCGCAACCTCCAAAGCGATAGCGAGGCATGGCTAAAAGTTTGTTTTCATCGGCGAACAGGCGTTCTTGAGAAGAAAATTAAATATTTAAAAGTCGATGGGCTTCTGAAGGAGGCCGTATGTATTCCATGATTCAAACTGCAAAAGATTTCGGAATTGACATTCAATGGGCTGTTTCCAGGCGTAAGGAATATCTTAATCAGAAGATCGTTGAATTGTTAAATGAGCAACAAACGGCTTTGCAGCTATTTTCAGGCAATAACGAGTTGAGCAGATTCCTTTTGATGGATACGTTAAAACTTATCAACAAAGAAATCAAAAAGCACGAAACGGAGTTGAGTTTCAAAAACACCAGAAAAGGTGATCGGATTATCCAAAGCGACATTGAAAAGGCAAAGGCGTATCCGATTGAGAATCTTTTGCATGATATTCACAACGGCAAGACGCATTGTATCAGTGGGGCACACGAGGATAAACATCCGTCAATGGACATCCGCAATGGCTTTGTTTACTGCTATAGTTGTGGGTTTCACGGCGATGTAATTACAATTTATATGAAAATCAACAATTGTGATTTTGTAACGGCGGTTAAGGTTTTGGTGGGGCTATGAGAAGTTGCGAAAATTGTAAATATATGAGAACGTTTTTGTTTGTAAAGGGAAGTGGGAGGATAAACTATACCGGGCTGACAGCAAAATGCGAAAAAGGCCGTTTCTTAGACGAGAATGGCGGCGATACATCTTTTAGATTATACAAGAATAGAATCCCAAAACCTTGGAACGAGGCTAAATATTGTAATGATTT
>JAUQXU010000181.1 GCA_030837935.1 Candidatus Brocadia sp. | reverse complement strand
GTGGTTGAAGATCAGATCGGTGTCTTTGTCTCACCGCGTGTTAAGATACGTCTATCACTTTTCCGGACTGCATCGTCTACGTCAACAGCTAAAAAGTGGAAAATAGAACGGTTAGTCATGGCCGCCAGGGGGGGTAGGTTGTCCTAGAATGCAAACTTTCTGAAATTTAAGCCCTATTTTTTCACTTGACATTGTACAAACAAAATGCTAAATAATGACATTTTTGCAGGATGGAAACTATAAGAGAACAGTAACGCAAAGGATGGATTTTTTCAATAGAGTTCAATTGAATATATTTGGGAGGGGACAAGTTAATGAATATCGTTGTCTTAAAGAGGGTGTTGTTTAGTTCAATTTTGACTGTTATTTCGATACTTATTTTAGGTTCTGCTTCTTATGCTGCTGATAACAAAGTCGATCTCAATAGACCATCAATAACAATTATTCGAAATGACGGAAAATCATCTCTTGGTCGTATCAATGTAAAAAACGAAGGGATGAATGGACTTGGAAAATTATCGGAAATTGATCCGAAGTTTGTTTCATCTTCTCCAGCGATCATAGCATATACCGCTTTTTCAGGTTTTGAAGTACCTTTAGATGATGGAAGCACTGTACTGGTTCATAACCCCCTGACTTCTTCAGACGCAACCAGTCTTTATGTGACTTTTCGATCAAATCAGGAAATGTCTTTAAATGAGACAGAATGGAAATTATATAAATATAACGAAAATTTAGTATTGAATGCATATGATTCAAGAAAAATAAATTATAATGATTTCGAACTGGACCCCAACTTTTATTACTTTGCTTCGTGGAGTCCCAATCCAGACGATGATGATAAGCCATTAGTTGAGGGATTGTATCTCTGCAAAGTGACAGTAAAAGCAAAGAACTCTACCCTAAAAAACACGATTAAATTTAAATTTGAGGTTACTGAATAATTCCTAACTTTTATCTCAAACTAAAGTTTAAAATTTAAGGAGATAAAAACAACATTACATGTAAATATGCGTTGATTCCCTAATCATTGCCAATTTTTTTGTCAAAACGCTTATAGGGATAGTAATGCAACATCCCGAAATGCCTGTTTTGCCTGGCAGGGTGGCTTGTACTTGATTGTGCTGCCTGCCATGCTGAACGGTCTGTATTGGTTACAAGTATCCGCTCCCGTCAAAGCGGGATTCTTTCTCGATTTTCTCTTGGGCTATCCTCACCCTATATCCCGACCAATCTTCAGGCGATTCCTGTATTCGTTGTTCCCGACGTGGCTTTTACAACAAGCTCCTATAGAAAAACCTTGAAAGATATGTGGGTATATGCTAGCATTACGTACATTATGAATACTGCGTGATTTCTCGGCACAGCATAGCCGCAACAAAATCCCTTTATACAAGGTGGAGGATAAAAGGGGTTGTAAAAAACTTGCTAAACTTGTCATCATGAAACTCGTTCTCCTAGAAATGGGAAAAAAGATTTTTTTGCGGCAATATAATAGGGAATCCGAACGGATCAGAATTAAATTGCACGTTTTTTATGGAGTGGCTTTAAGTGCTTTCTATACGTTTTGGGTAAGGAATATTTTTTAAAAATTGAGGTTGCTTCGCACCTCTGATTTTCATATACAATTAACTTTTAAAAAATTGTTCACTCACGATTTAGATACAAAAATAGTTGTATTTGTTTTGGTTAACCCAGGAAGGAATTTTTTATGGGTGTAGAATTCCAGGGAAATTTAATTGGCACTGGGAAGGTTTTTGGAATTATCATTAGCCGATACAATAACTTTATAACACAACGTTTATTGGATGGCGCAATCGATGGGCTTATTAGGCATGGTGTAAAAGAAGAAGATATTGATATTTTTTGGGTACCGGGCGCCTGCGAGATACCAGTTGCAGCCCTTAAGGCGGCGCAAAGTGGTAAATATCATGCATTAATTTGTTTAGGTGCTGTTATGCGTGGAGAAACCCCTCATTTCGACTATGTCTCGAATGAATCAGCCAAAGGCATTGCACACGTTGGATTATCCACGGGCATTCCAACTATTTATGGCGTTATTACAACAGAGACACTGGAACAGGCTATTAATCGTGCCGGTGCGAAGACCGGAAATAAAGGGACAGAAGCCGCCTTATCAGCCATAGAAATGGCAAATCTTTCTGATCAAATACAAACCGGCGTAAAAACCGCTAAAATGCGTTGATTTATTCATGTTATTGTTTTTCGCCTGCTCTCCCGTGTAACTACGTATTTTCAAACTATAACAGAAACCATGATATTCCATGCGTAACAGAACAATTGCCCGAGAACTCGCCCTGCAATCCCTTTACCAACTTGATCTGCGCGGAGACGACATTATTAATGAGATAGATAGTTTTTGCAAAAAAAGCACGGAAAAGCACGACGTATACCAGTTTGCCTCAGTACTTGTCAATGGTTGCCGATCACATATCAAAGAAATCGATGAAAAGATATCGATGGTTACAGAACATTGGGAATTACGGCGTATGGCCATTATAGACAAAAATATCTTACGTCTTGGAGTTTATGAACTCTTGTATAGAAACGATATCCCACCAAAAGTATCAATCAACGAGGCAATAGAGCTTGCCAAAAAATTCAGCACGAAAAATTCAGGAACATTTGTGAATGGGATTTTAGACAAGATTTATACACAGTTTGGAAACGGAAAATTGAAGAACGATGCGTGTGCCCACACTCTTCAGGACGGGGCAGAAATCGATTATGGGGACTCAGATCTGCACATACATACGAGCTATTCCGACGGCACGATGACGCCGGAAGAGGTTGTTGATGAAGCTATCCGTCTTGGCGTCTCAACTATTGCAATTACGGATCACGACACGGTTGATGGCCTTCTAATTGCCTATCGTTACGGACAGGGCAAAAATATCCGCATTATATCGGGCATAGAATTTTCTTCATATCTCAGTCCTTCAGAGATTCATATCCTTGGATATTTTATTGATGTGCAGAATAATTTTTTACAAAAAATTATAAAACAAGCCCGCTCAGACCGTGTAAAGCGTATTTATGATATGGTAGAAAAGTTACAGAAGCTCCGGGTTGATATTGATCCACAGGAAATTTTAACGCTTGCGGGGAAAGGCTCCCCCGGACGCATGCATGTGGCAGAAACAATTTGGAAACATGGCTATTGCGATACCATTTTAGAATCGTTTTCAAAATATATTGGAGATAATAAACCGGCATATGTTCCTAAAAAAACTTTAACGCCGCAACAAGCCATTGAAATAATCATGGATGCCGGAGGGGTGGCTGTTCTAGCCCATCCTGGACTAACTCAGAGAGATACCGTCATTGAAGATATGGTAAAATGCGGTTTGCGAGGGATTGAGGTATATTATCCATCGCATACACCACAGGCCGTCCAGAAGTATGTCGCGATAGCAAAGAAATACAACCTGGCAATAACAGGAGGCTCAGACTTCCACGGTGAAAGAAGGACAAACAGTCCTATTGCTAAAGTAACCGTACCGGGTGGTCTTGTTAGCAAACTAAGAGAAAAATGTCCACCCCGGTAAAACGTTTATTTTATACAGAATTCATTCATAAACACCTAAACCCGAACGAGTCGGAACGCGTAGCGCGGGCGTTGTCCCCCGCTGGCGGAGGTTAGGGGGTGGATATCCCCAGCCAAAATGCCGGTCACAAGTGACCATCGCTAGAATTTTTGCTAAAAATATAAGAAAGGTATAACTTACTGAAAAGGTCACAAATACTAGTGCATTTTTCTTTGTGAAGCAGTCTGCTTGTGACAATCCCACGGAGATGATAACCTCATGGAACAACCCTCAAAAAAAGGCAGAGACATCTTGGTTGAAAAAAAAGTGACAGTACCGGAAACTATCGCTTCCAAAGAAATCACAGAACAGCAACCGGCAGGTTCATCTGACAATCAAAAGAATGACTTGGGAAAAACCAAAAGAAGTTTTTGGTATCGGTTAAAAAATTTCACTTTTGAAGCGCCGAAGACGGTCGTTATAGAAGGCGACACGATAAAGCTCGTTCCGGTCTCACCAGAAACCGCTCCGCTCAAAACAGATATTGAAAAGCCACCTTCGCTCTTCCCGGAAAGTCCCGTCTCAATCTTACCAGAAACAACTATTATTAAAAGTGAGACCGAAGTTCAAATCTCGGCTTTACCCGAAACGATGGTTTCTCCTTTACCGGAAACAATCATTGTTGAAGCGCCCATTGAAGAAGAAATTTTAGTTTCATCAGAAAAACTCAAGAAGGGCTTAGAGAAAACCCGCAGTCGTTTTTGGTCTCACCTGAAAAACCTCTTTTCTTTCCGGAGAAATATCGATGAATCTGTCCTTGAAGAGTTGGA
This sequence comes from Candidatus Brocadia sp., assembly GCA_030837935.1. Lineage (GTDB taxonomy): Bacteria > Planctomycetota > Brocadiia > Brocadiales > Brocadiaceae > Brocadia. Next base: position 16,084 of record JAUQXU010000181.1, on the reverse strand, counting down.
GGACATCCTGATTGGCGCAGATATTGGTGCAAAATCGGTTCAAAAGTTAATTCATGAAATACACGAAGCATGGAAATCCAAAACAATAACCGAAACCTCACAGATACAAGATTTTATAAAAGACAGACTTAAGGAAAGTTTACGGTCTCTTCAAATCGATGTCAATTATGCCCCTGTCTCCCCTACGGTTATTATGGTTGTGGGCGTAAATGGGGTGGGTAAGACAACTGCCATAGCAAAACTCTCAAACTCTTTCATTAAGGACGGTAAAAAAGTCATGGTGGCTGCAAGCGATACATTTCGGGCGGCTGCCGTGGAACAGCTGGATATTTGGAGTAAACGTATTGGGGCTGAGATTGTAAAGCACCAAACCGGTTCTGACCCAGCCGCAGTAGCATACGATGCCCTGGAAGCAAGTATTGCAAGGGGCATTGACGTAGTAATTGTGGATACTGCCGGGCGTCTTCATACCCACGAAAACCTCATGAACGAACTGAGTAAAATTAAACGGGTTATTTCCAAAAGAATCCCTGGCGCTCCGCATGAAGTCCTCATGGTGCTTGACGCCACAACCGGGCAAAACGCCCTCTCCCAGGCAAAGATGTTTAAACAAGCTGTAGACGTTACCGGGATATTTTTGGCGAAGCTGGACGGCACTGCAAAAGGAGGTTTTGTGCTTGGCATGCGCAATGAAATAAACATTCCCGTAAAATATATCGGACTCGGTGAAAAAGCAGATGATATAGAAAAATTTAACCCCGATGCCTTTGTGAATGCCTTGTTTGATTGATACAATGCTAACACACGAAACGGTTTTTTTCCATATCTTTCGCTTTCATCCGGATAATGACAAAAAACCGTACCTTCAGAAATTTGAAATTCCTTTTACCCGAAAAGATCTGACCGTACTCGAGGGGCTTTATTATATTCAGCAGCGAATGGATGACTCCCTGGCCTTTCGGTCTTCCTGCAGGGCTGCTATTTGTGGTTCTTGTGCCATGCATATTAACGGAAAGTATCGCCTTGCTTGCAATACCCCGGTTTCAAAACTCGAAACCAATACGATTACGATTCGTCCCCTTGCCCACATGTCCATTATCAAAGACCTTGTTGTAGATATGAAGCCTTTCTGGAAAAAGTATGAGTATATTAAACCGTACTTGATACCTGGCAAACCATTACCAACGACGGGAGAACGGTTGCAGAGTCCGGAGGAAAGGGGGAAGGTCGACATCCTGATTGATTGCATCCTGTGCGCGTGCTGTCATTCCTCGTGCCCGGTTACAGCATCACACGAAAAGTATCTCGGCCCAATGTCTTTCCTGAATACAGACCGGTTTGTGTCTGATACACGGGATGGCGCAAAGGAGAAACGACTGGCAATTGTAAACGATGAACATGGCGTATGGCGTTGTCATACAATCTTCAACTGTCAGGAGGTATGTCCCAAGGATTTGAATCCGAGTGGGTCTATTGCCCATTTGAAGATGGAAATTATTAAAAACAAAATCCGGCAAAAATATTGATGAAGGAAGGATGATACATATGGAAGAAAAGAAAAAAATTGTCGTTGTTGCAAGAACAGAAGGTATTGAAATTATTGTGGAAGGTGAAAAAGACACGGACGATTATGAGTTATTCCTTTCAAGGTCTCAGGCAATAGAAGTTGCTATGAACATCCTGAATACCCTTTATAAAACGGGCGTAAAGATCTAGGCGCTCCATGGGAGATAATGACTCCATAAAACACATCTGTGTATTTTGTGGTTCTAAAATTGGCGCGCGGTCAGCGTATACAGACGTTGCTCAACAACTGGGTAAGGCCATCGCATCACGTGGAATCGGGCTTGTCTATGGCGGAGGGAGTATTGGTCTGATGGGGGTCATTGCAGACGCTGTTTTAAAAGAAAAGGGAAACGTTATTGGTGTAATTCCTCATGCCCTGGCTTCCAAAGAGTTTGCCCATCCTGGTCTGACGGAACTCAGGATGGTGTCAAGTATGCACGAACGCAAGGCCATGATGGCGGAATTATCCGATGCCTTCATTGCAATGCCAGGCGGTTTTGGTACCTTTGATGAGTTCTTCGAGATTCTTACCTGGGCACAACTGGGACTGCATGCAAAGCCAATTGGATTACTCAATGCGGAAGGATATTTTGATTTGTTGCTGGCATTTATTAACCATGTATTAGAGGAACGTTTTATACAAACCAAACACCGCCGCTTGGTTATAACATCTCGTCATCCCGGTGAACTATTATCAGAACTCGCCCGCTGTAGACCCCTCCAGGAGCTTCCCCAAGTAATCGATTGGAAAGAGACGTAAAACAATCTTATTTTACATAGGATACTTTTTTTGCCCAGATACTGTTGGGATAATCCTTCTTGAGCATTCTCCATGCGTTCAATAACGCATCCACGTTATGGGTGCCCTTATATTCCGAAACACCAATCCAATATTGTGATTCAGGGGCGATAGCACTCCTGGGATATTTATCCACTACCGACTTAAACAGAGAACTGGCACTCTTGTAATCCTGCTTTTCCAGCGACATAAAGCCTAGTCCGAATTGCAATTGTGGTATAAATTCATCCGGGGGTAAAAATCCATTGAACCGATAGTATTCAGAAAAGCCATATTTTACATTTTCAATGTGCTCACATTTCACCGGATTTTATGTGAGTTCGTTTCATTATGATCATGGTCATTGTGTGCGTTATTGATTTTACACTCGCATCCAAATTGAATTACCGTATGCCCGATCTTAAAATTTTCACTAAGGATACGGTTGATTTCCTTAGAAAGTTTGGTAGTCTCACTAATGAGCATGTCCTTCGTATCGATATGGCCACTCATAGAATACATACCTGAAGTGATTGTCCAAATATGAATGTCATGAGCGTCATCAACCCCAGGAATCTGTTTAAGGCTTGCAATGACATTGTCAATATTGATTCCCTTCGGCGTTGCTTCTAACAGGACTTCAACGGATTCCATCACCAGTTTATATGACCATATCAGGATGAGGACGCAAATCATGACGCTGATGACGGGATCGATAATAAACCAGTTGGTATAATAAATGATGCCAGCTCCGATTATAACACCTACAGAAGAAAGGGTATCTCCCAACATATGCAGAAATGCAGCCCTGACATTCAAGCTGTGTTCATGTCCGTGTCCATTCCCTTTCAGGATATAGGCGCAGGCGATATTGGCGATTAAACCTACGAAGGCTACAATAAACATTTTGCCGCTTGATATGGTTTCGGGGTGCATAAAGCGGTGGTAGGCTTCATAAAAGATCCACAAGCTAATAAGGAAGAGGGTTACACCATTGAACAAGGCTGCCAGTATCTCCAGTCGATAGAAGCCATAGGTCTTTTTTTCAGTAGGGGGTTTTGCGGCAAAATATAGCGCAAAAAGGCTCACAAGCAGCGCAAACAGGTGTGTGAGCATGTGTCCTGCATCGCTAATCAGGGCAAGACTATTGGTAATAATTCCTCCAACAACCTCCACGACAAAAACACTACCCGTTATAACGCTCGTGAGGACCAACCTCTTCCGCTCATGCGCCCTGTACTCATGTTTATGACCATGTTCATCTTCGATGTGATAATAATCTATGCTATGGATGTGTTCGATGACGTATCTCCTGTTAAATACATATTCATATAAAAAAATTAATATCCTTTAAATCAAAATTATAAATCTCTGAATGGCTTAAAACAAACTTTTTTTGTCATAGCCCTTCTAGAGGCAATGGGGACGATTGCTTGTTTCTGTTTCACGGTTTCAGGGATTTTACTTGAAAGTTTGTGTATCTATAAACGGATGAAGCAAAGTTTGTGACATAAGGCCATAAGCTTGGTATTACTTTTGGGTGAACGTGTGAGTTGCTTCTCTCCGTAGAAATACGTTGAGTTGATATATATCCGATGTCGTTTACTTTACGGATAAATGTCGTTAACGATATAGCAGGATCGGACAGTGTGAGGATCTCATGACCCTTACCGTAGTACTCCCCAGGATCATTTCCTGGAGTCTGGAGTGACCATATGCGCCCATTACCAGGAGATCAAATTTTTCATCTTCGTCATTACAGAGTTCCAGAATACCTTTTGCATGGTCGTTTCCTTCTTTTGCAAAAGTATTGACGTTAAGTTGGTAACTTTCGAGAAATGTCCGTGCTTTTAATAGTGGCTCAGAAGCTTCGTCTTTTTTATCAGCCACGCAGATCACCGTTATCGGCAACTTCATGGCCTGTGCTATTTCGGCGCCGCCCTTCAATGCCTTATCTGCAAATGAGCTTCCATCATAGGCTATCAGCATCTTGGTAAACGGTTTGAATTCAGATGGCGTAATGAGTACCGGCTTATGAGTCTGCCGTACTACAAATTCAACATTGGTGCCCAAAAACACATCGCGCCATTCAGCATGAATACCCATTTTACCCATAGAAATCAAATCACAATCATCAGCGGATTTAACAATCTCATGACTCACAACCCCTTCCCGTATCTCTCGGCTATACGTTATACCCGCCTGACTGCATTTCCCTTCTACCAGATTCAAGGTAGCATCGGCTTGCGATTCCATCATCTCTCTGATGGTCTGATTAAACGTCCCATAAGGTACCATCCCACCAATACTCGTGCCAATATCGTGGATCAATGGACCAGTTAATACCTTGACATCCTTAACGAACAATCCTCTGATACTAGCTTTAAAGAGGCGTGCCAGGCTTACAGCATAATCAGCCGCTGTGAGGCTGTTTTCAGAACCGTCAGTAGGGACAAGGATTTGCTTTATCATAAATGCAAGATCTCCGATTGTCTGTTTTTGAAAATGGTATGCTAAAATATAATTCTTGTTTTTCTTAAGTTTTCAATGACACGAGAGCGATGCGATTATTACCAAATAACAAGATTTTGTCAAGCTAAATATAAGGTTTCAAATATCTAAGGTACACTGCTTAAGTCTCTACCCCAACTATTATGAATTTTATTGACCATCTGCTATTAATTGATGTATAATTCGTTCTTAATATTACACGCCTGTCTTTTGTTAAGTCAGTATTTTACAATTGGTTAAAAAGTGAGGAAATCAATACTGTTTTTAGATTTACGCGTATGGATAAAGATATTGTGAAAGAAATATTCCTATTAATCCTTGAGGTCATCAAGGCATTCTGTGAGATGATATGCAAGGGAATAAAGAACTTTTTTAGTCTTATCTGGGACAGGTTTTTTGGTATGGCAGATGTTTCCTCCATCGAGAAGGCAGAAGTGCAAGAGTGGGGAGTTACTGGTGAAGATACATGGCCGACTGCTCCAAAGTCTCCGTCCGTCCAGCCTGAAGAACCTCAACCAGGGATTGAAAGAAAAGAGGCTGTAGCTGTATATGCTCCAACAATTCCAGAACTTCCCGACAGTTACGGAGATAACCGAATTGTACTGATGGTACGCGACCAGGAGTGGCTGTTTACCTATTGGGAGATCCGAAAAGAGATTGTGAATAATGTTCTCAATACATTTGGTAGTCTGGCACATAGTGCGAAAATGGTATTGAGGGTTTATGATGTAACAGATATTATCTTTGACGGTAACAATGCCCACAAATACTTCACTATCGAGGTATCTGGCGGGGCGAGAAGCTGGTATATTCATGCAGGCGAACCCAATAGGTCGTTTTGTGTAGAGATTGGGTTCCTTACCCCGAATGGGACGTTTCGCATCCTCTCCAGATCGAATACGGTAAGAACTCCGCGGGCGGGCGTATCTGAGGTAACTGACGAAACGTGGATGAGCATTGCGGAGCTTTATGAAAAGGTAAATGTATATGCCCTTATGGGACTTGGTATCAGCGAATCGGTGTTTGAAAGGGCACATAAGGGTTGGACGGAAATCCTGAAAGAAGGTGTGTCCTCATCTGGTTCTCCGGGCAGTTCGTCGATTTCAAAAAAATAATCTATGGAAAAAGGTTACCTGTCATTAATTTTGCATGCGCACCTGCCGTTTGTCCGTCATCCGGAATACGGCGAATTTCTTGAAGAGGATTGGCTCTTTGAGGCCATTACCGAGACCTACATTCCCCTCATTGATGTCTTTGACAAACTGATCGACGACGGGATCGATTTTCGGATAACTATGTCGTTGACCCCGCCGCTGATCTCGATGCTTACTGATCCGCTTCTGCAATCCCGTTACATTCGTTATAGTGAGAAGCGGATTAATCTTGCAGAAAAAGAAATCGAAAGAACGAGACATCAACCGGAATTTCACCGGCTTGCGCAGATGTATCACAGGCATTTTACCAATGCACGATACGTCTTTGCAGAAAAATACCATCGAAATATTGTAAAAGCCTTTAAAAAATTTCAGGATATGGGTAAGTTGGAGATAATTACCTGTGGGGCTACCCATGGTTATTTACCCCTTATGAATAGTAATGTGAATGCCATGCGTGCCCAGGTTCACGTGGCAGTAAATCATTATGAGAAACATTTTGGCCGAAAGCCTCGCGGAATATGGCTTCCGGAATGTGCCTATGAGCCGGGGGCAGATAAGATACTCCGGGAAATGGGTATTCGCTTTTTTATTACCGAAACACATGGAATCCTCTTCGCCTCACCTAGGCCAAAATATGGTAATTATGCCCCCATTTTCTGTCCGTCAGGTGTAGCCGTTTTTGGCAGAGATATGGAATCTTCCAAGCAGGTATGGAGTGCCAAAGAAGGATATCCCGGGGATTTTTTCTATCGTGAATTTTACCGTGACGTAGGCTTTGATCTCGATTACGATTACGTAAGACCATATCTCCATGGGGATGGCAAGCGTACGAATATCGGCATTAAATATTACCGGATTACCGGCAAGACAGATCAGAAGGAACCTTACTCCCCAGAAAAAGCCATGGATAAGGCTGCCGAGCATGCAGGAAATTTTATGTTTAACCGGGAGAAGCAGATAGAATACCTGTCCACGGTAATGGATCGGAAGCCCATTGTTGTTGCACCTTACGATGCGGAACTCTTCGGTCACTGGTGGTTTGAGGGACCCGACTGGATCAATTTTCTGTTTCGGAAGATCGCCTTTGACCAAAAGACGATCTCGCTGATTACCCCCGTAGAATATCTTGAGATGTATCCTGTTAACCAGGTCTCTACCCCCTCTCTTTCGAGTTGGGGATACAAAGGTTACCATGAATATTGGCTGAATGAGAGCAACGATTGGATTTACCGTCACCTTCATAAAGCGGCAGAGCGTATGGTTGAATTGGCAAAGGCATATTCTCACACACATGAAAATTCTTTACAAAATCGGGCACTCAATCAGGCCGCGCGGGAACTCTTGTTAGCACAGAGCAGCGACTGGGCATTTATCATGAAGACGGGCACCATGGTGGAATATGCCATGAAGAGAACCAAAGAGCACATCTTTCGTTTTACGAAACTCTATGATGATATCCGATCAAACAAAATCGACGCCGTATGGCTCTCCGACATAGAAGACAAGGATAATATATTTCCAGACATTGATTATCATGTCTACCAATAAAAACGACATACTTTATTGTTTCTTGCAGAGGAGGAACAATACATGTCGTCTGAAATGATGAAATGGCTACACGTACCGTTGTTAGACCCGTTTAAGGACGAAATGAATAAATTATTTCATAGTTTTAACAAGTGAGAAGTAACCACTAAACTCGATGTATAGGAATTTCAAACACCTCCCCATAATCTCCCCGTAAACGGGGGGAAACAGGGGGGGGTGCCGAAGGCTTAATTAAAGTGAAAGGAGAAATCAGTAGCATGAAAGTACCAAGAGAAGTCGGAAAACATACAAGGGATAAAGTTTATGCAGAAAACGACCCGTATTTACCACCAAAGGGGAAAGGGCTGGTGGGTGTTGCTATTTGTAAGGATTGTACGGCCGTTTATCAAAACAAGAAGTGGTTCCTCGATGCAAAACTGTATGAAGAAAAGAAAACCTTAAAAGACGTAACCCTGGTAACCTGTCCCGCATGTAAAAAGACGAAGGAAAATGTCCCTAACGGTGTTGTTACATTAAAAGGTGATTTTCTCAAACAGCACAAACAAGAGATAATGAATCTTATCCATAATGAAGATGCGCGTTCGAAGAAATATAACCCGTTAAAAAGGATTATGAAGATTAACGAAAAGGGTGACGAGATCGAGATACTCACTACCTCAGCCAAACTGGCGCAGCGTGTCGGATCTATTTTGTTCAAGGCATATAGCGGTGAAGTGGAATATAAAAAACACGAAAATGCAAAATTTATGCGTGTGGAGTGGAGGCGCTAGTACCTTACGTCTAAAATTTTACTGAGGAGTTAATTTCATGATTAAAATTGAAAAAATTCTGTTCCCTACAGATTTTTCTTCATGCGCAAAACATGCCTTAAAGTATGCCCTGGACTTTGCCTTGGAGCGTGGGGCGAAACTCTATATTTTACATGTAATCCCTAAGCTGAACATTCCGGTCGGTACGGGCGGATTGACCTTCCCGGTATCAAAACTCTACGATGATATGGAACGGGAAGCGAAAAAGAATATTCACCACCTGATACCCAAGCGATTCCTGGAGAAAATAAAGATTGAAAACATTATTGTGCGGGGAGCACCCTTTCAGGAAATCATTAAAGCCGCCAAAAAATATGATGTTGACCTGATTACCATTGCTACGCATGGTCGAACAGGAATTTCTCACGCACTTTTGGGAAGCACGGCGGAAAAGGTCGTGAGAACAGCGCCCTGCCCGGTTTTGTGCGTCAAATACCCTGAACGCGAATTTGTCCAGCCTTAGAATTCAGTTTCGCGTTTAATGAAATTACGGGAAACGGCACAAATGAGTCCGCCTTTAAGAAAGGCAAATTTGTTTGTGTCGTTTGCAACAGAGAATAAAACATCTCTGTATTCTTTGGTATACACGGCGTTTGCCAGCACACACAGGTATCATGCATCAAGAATGCAATGGTATTCACAATAGCTCTATTTCTATCCCTTCGCTTCCGGTTCGTTATTTAAGAAACATTTCGGAATGACTCGCTTCGGACATCAATAACTTTTACCTTGTATATTGGCTGACATGGAAATTATTGTTGAAAAGACGAATGGCCTCCCTGTACAACAATCTGCGATTGAGATTGTTGAACGCAAAGGCTTGGGGCATCCGGATACCTTATGCGACCGCGCAGCCGAAGAATTGAGTATTGCCTTCTCCAAGTATTATTTAGAAAAGTTCGGCAGGGTGCTGCACCATAATATAGACAAATGCCTTCTTGTGGGTGGCCGTTCTGAGGTTTGTTTTGGGGGGGGGAAAGTGACTACCCCCATGCACTTGATTATTGTCGGACGTGCAGTAGAATCGGTAGGAAAGGAAAAGGTGCCTTTGGAAGAGATCGCCAGGGAAACAACATACCGATGGTTAAAAGAACGGTTGAGATTTATAGAACCTGAAAAGAATGTCATCGTTGAAACAAGGATTAGAACCGGCAGCGCGGAGCTGCGGGCGACCTTTGACAGTTCGATTCCGTTAGCAAATGACACCTCGATTGGTGTCGGTTTTTCACCCATGACAGAAACGGAGTCGCTCGTTTATCACACCGAACAATTCTTAAATTCTCCGGAAGTGAAACGGGATTATCCCATGATTGGCGAGGACATCAAAATCATGGGCGTAAGGATAAATAACTGTATAAACCTTACGATTGCCATCGCCTTTGTTTCACGATTTATTTTATCAAAAGATGCGTATTTTGACATGAAATCGAATCTACTGGAATACATCCATACCTTTGTGGGAAAATTGACGACGTGTGAGGTCTCTATTGCACTCAATGCTGCAGATAATTATAAAAAGGACATTGTGTATTTGACCGTAACCGGAACCAGTACTGAATGTGGGGACGATGGTCAGGTAGGCAGAGGGAATAGGGCTAATGGCTTGATTACTCCTTACCGGCCAATGACCCTTGAGGCTACAGCAGGGAAAAACCCTATTACCCATACCGGTAAATTGTATAACCTGGCTGCCGGGGAAATATCGGCAGAGATAACGAAAGAACCAGATATCTCTGATGCTGAATGCTATCTGGTAAGTCAGATAGGAAGACCCATCACGGAACCACAAATTATACATGTAAAAATCCGTTCCAACCTTGAAAAAAAGGTTGCAGAAGAAAAATGCAGGGACATCATAAAAAAACATCTCGGCCAAATGCCCCAATTGTGGAACGGGATTTTAGAAAGGCACTATTCGTTGTTTTAGTGAGAGATTGGCTTAGAAGTTATAAGTTCGAGATTCAAAGGGATAGCTTTCAACTGAAAACTCACAACTTTAACTCTGTGCGATTCCGGAGTATCCATGGCGAATTATTACCGATTCATTGAGGATTAGCCTATGGTTGCCAATTCTACGGTGAAAGGGACATTGGTCTCCTTTCTTGTGGGAATTACAGAGCTCAATGTCGATACGGTAGAAATCGTCGATATCAAAAAGATAAAGAGTTCTCCATCATATCCCGACGTAATTCCCAAACAGATGGTGGTCAAGGTTGAAAAGAGAGTTGTTGAATTCAGGGCGGTCGATTTCCTGGTAAAGTTTTGCCCACCGGGAGTTGTCATTGTAGAGGCATCTCTTGCCTTGGAGAATATCCTGGATGAACATGTCTTTGATATTAAACGAAGCCTCATTATAGAATGCAGGACTATCTTGTGGGAATATCATTGCGACCCTTATTTTGATGAAGAGTACAGCGTATACTGTGTATCTGATTACCGGGGAGATCCGGAAAACACTATTTCGGAGCATAAGGATAGCATCGCAGGGCTTCTGAAGACAGAACTAATACCGTTAGATGAGGAAGAGATCAATTCCACGCTTAAATTTAACATTAAGTATTCGAAAGATGATTTAACGATTGTTGATTGGGATGGGGCGTTTGTATTTGATCCACGCGGTGATTTTGCCAGCAATATTGAACTTTTCGAGATTGCCAATCTCCAATTATTAAAATTGAGGGTATTGGAGCACGAGTTAGAGGAACGCATGGAGAAGGCCGCACGACTTTTGCAAAAGACTACGGCAAGAAAAATTCCATGGCTCAAATCCAGAGAGATCAGGCACTCCTTGCGTGAAATTATACAGATACGTACTGAATCCATCCAGGAATTTGCGGCAACAGAACGAAATATTAACCTCATTGGGGATTGGTATTCAGCCCGTTTGTTTGACCTGATAACCAAAAAACTCCACCTGGAGGAATGGAAGGCGAATATTAACAAAACGCTTGATGCACTGGAAGATATTTACAGTATGATTTCTGAGAATTTTTCCATGTCCTTTTCTACAACCCTTGAATTAATCATTGCCTTTGGATGGTTCTTTTTATTGGTCGGATATTTTTTATTGTTCGTTTTAGAGGTATTACAGAAAAAATAATATTTTGAAAAAGGAGATTTTGACGTATATGTTCAGAAAATTCAACTTTAAAGGGTGGCTTGGACTTCATCGTGAGCGCTCAGTCGAACGGCAAACTTGTTTGTCCGTGCTGAATTTAACTAAAAATACGTGGGTATATATGAAGATAATAATCGTCTTGTTTTTTGCGGCATGCTTTGTAACAGCGAGTTTTACTTTCAACACGCTTGCTGAAGAAAAAGGCTTGGGTACCATCAATGGCACCGTCAAGGCCAAAAAGTCAAAGTATCTCAAGGATACTATTGTTTATATCGAAAATGTACCAAATGCCTTTGAACCTCAGAAGGAACATGCGGTTATAGATCAGAAAAATATGACCTTTATTCCGCATGTGCTTCCCCTGGTAAAAGGGACCACTGTCGATTTTCTTAACAGCGATTTGGTTCAACACAACGTCTATTCTCCGGACGCCGTGGCAGATAACTTTAACTTAGGGACATGGCTGAAGGGTGAGACAAAACCTTTTACGTTTAACAAATTAGGAATTGCCTCCATTCGTTGTAATGTGCACGTCGATATGCTGGCCTACGTCCTTGTCCTTCAAAATCCGTACTTTGCCAGGGCCGATAACGAAGGGAGGTTTTCTATCACGAATGTACCAGAGGGAACGTATGTCATAAAGTCGTGGAATGAACGGTTCAAGGCTGAGGATCAGCAAGTCGAGGTCAAGGCAGGCGTCATATCTAGCGTCGCGTTCGAGTTAAAATAATACCTATTTTGTCCAAAAATCAGCCAGTAACTCTGCCTGATCCAGCACCTTGTTTACAGAAACTGTATATTCACCGGTTGCTGGGTCATCCGGCGGATACTTGTATTTTCTCAGTATTCGCTTCACAAGTACCCGCAGTTTGGCTTGAACACTGTCTTTCAGTTGCCAATCAATCGTCGTATTTTTACGAACGCTTTCGACAAGTTCATGAGCAATCAATTTAAGCGTTTGGTCGCCTAAAACAGTTTCAGCGATTGGATTGTCTGCGAGAGCGTCATAAAAAGCAAGTTCATCGATGCGCAGATTTAACTTCTCACCACGCTGGTCAGCCTCGCGTATATCATGTGCAAGCTGGATGAGTTCTTCAATAATCTTTACGGAATCAATCAGTCCGTTCTGGTAGCGTTTTACGGCCTCGGCCAGCAATTCAGAAAACTTCTTGCCCTGTATCAGATTGGTTTTTTTCCGGGTTTTTATCTCATCGTTGAGAAGTCGTTTGAGTAATTCCAGAGCAAGGTTCTTGCGGGACATTCCCCGAATCTCTGCAAGGAACTCATCGGAAAGAATAGAAATATCCGGCTTTCTTATTCCAGCGGCATCAAATACATCAATGACTTCTTTGGAAATGATCGCATCATTAACAATCTGGCGAATGGCTGTTTCTATTTCTTCATCCGTGCACTTTTTACCCCGTTCATCAAACTTGGAGAAGCGGGTTTTTAGCGCCTGAAAGAAGGCCAAATCATCCCGTATTTCAAAAGCCTTAGCATGAGGCACAGAAAGCCCAAATGCCTTTTGAAGCCGGATCACATTTTCCTTAAAGCGTTCTTTGCCGTTCCTGATGAGATTGCCGTCTTTTTCTCCTGTTAATTCAGAAATGTAGTTTGCCGCATCGAGTATGAAATTCAGTTTTTCTTTGGGTTCGAGCGCAAAGTATTTGCGATAATCAAAACGGGCGAACATATCAACCACGATCTCGTAAAGCTCTATCATCCTGGCAACGGCCTCTTCCTTATCAAATGCTAGTTTGCCTTTGCCCTTGCTTTCTGTATAAATCGCCAGGGCTTTTTTCAAGTCCTGGGCGATACCAATATAATCAACAACAAGTCCGCCTTCTTTATCGCCGAATACACGATTAACACGGGCAATGGCCTGCATCAGATTGTGCCCGTTCATTGGTTTATCAATGTACATGGTATGCAGGCAGGGCGCATCAAAACCGGTGAGCCACATATCACGGACAATCACCAGCTTGAGCGGATCTTTGGGGTCTTTCAGCCGGTCACCAATCGCCAATCGTCTGGGCTTATTGCGGATATGCTCCTGCCAATCCAGCGGGTCACTGGCAGAGCCGGTCATGATTACCTTAATAACCCCTCTGTCATCGGCGGCATCATACCAGTGCGTGCGTAATTTTATAATTTCGTTATACAAGGCGACGCAAATCCTGCGGCTCATGCAGACAATCATAGCCTTGCCGTCTGCCGCTGATAAACGTTGTTCAAAATGGTTAACCAGATCGGCGGCAATCTGCTTCAAGCGGCCTTTACTGCCAACAACGGCTTCCTTGCTTGTCCATTTCGCAAAGCGCTTCTGCCGCTCGGTCAGTTCGTCGGTTTCGGTGACCTCTTCAACCCGTTCATCGAGGGCTTTTCGGTCATGTTCGGAAAGTTCGATCTTCGCAAGACGGCTTTCGTAATAAATGCGCACCGTCGCACCGTCTTCTACCGCCTGTTGAATGTCATAGACATCAATATAATCACCGAAAACCGCCTGCGTGTTTTTATCCTCCTTTTCAATCGGAGTGCCGGTAAAACCAATAAATGAGGCATGAGGCAAGGCATCGCGCGTGTGTCGTGCAAAACCGTCAATAAAATCATATTGGCTACGATGTGCTTCATCAGCAATTACCACAATATTGCGCCGGTTACTTAACAGCGGGTACTTGCCACCCGCTTCTTCCGGCAAAAACTTTTGAATGGTTGTAAAGACTATGCCACCTGATGAGACGGAAAGGAGTTTCTTCAGGTCGTCACGGTTAGCCGCCTGCTGCGGTGTTTGGCGGATGAGTTGCTGACAATTGGAAAAGGTCTCGAAAAGCTGTTGGTCAAGGTCGTTGCGGTCGGTGAGCACCACCAGGGTCGGATTATTCATTTTGTCCGCAAGAACGAGTTTCCCCGCATAAAACACCATCGAAAGGCTTTTCCCGCTTCCTTGTGTATGCCATACCACACCGGCTCTTCTATCACCTTTTGGCTGATCCGCAGTACTTGGTAAACCGTAAGATTCGGGAGATTCCTTAGCGATAGAAGCTATTTCTAACGTGGCGCGTATTGTTGAGGTAATTGCCTTGTTCACCGCATAATACTGGTGATAGGCGGCAATCTTCTTGATTGTCTTCTCTTTTGTTTTTTCAAAGACAATGAAATGGCGGATCACGTCAAGCAGGGTCTTTTTATTCAGAAGCCCTTTGATCATCGGTTCCAGTTCAGATTCTCGCTTCGTATCCACAATGGTTTCACCATCGGCGGTTTTCCACTCCATAAAGCGGGGATAGTCACTGGATATTGTGCCGATTTTGGCAAACCAGCCGTCACTCACAATCAGGAAGGCATTCGTAGTGAATAGCGAAGGAATCAACTGGTTGTAAGTTTGAAGCTGATGGAAAGCCGCTTGTACGTCAGCGTTTTCATCGGCGGCGTTTTTCAGTTCAACTACTACCAGCGGCAGTCCGTTGACAAACAGAGCAATATCAGGGCGCTTGTTGTTATGATTTTCCAGTACGGTATATTGATTGACCGCTAGAAATTCGTTGTTCTCTATGATAGAAAAATCAATCAGCCAGACTTTATCGCCCTTTGTTTTACCCTCGCCGATACTGAACTTGATATCAATGCCGTCGGTAAGCATTCGGTGAAAGGCTTCGTTATTGTCCAGCAGGTTCACTGAGACCGTGCGCAGGGCTTTTTTGAAGGCTTCTTCGCGTGCATCAGCAGGGATGGATGGATTGATACGGTCGATGGCGTCCCGCAGGCGGTTTTGCAGGACGACCTCGGTATATTCGCGCTCTTTCTGCTCACCTTCGGAAATATCCGGACCGAAAATAACGGCGTAGCCGTTCTCGTCACGGAGAATATCGAGGGCAATTTGTTCTATTTCGGATTCGTAAAGTGAATTACTCATTGTTCCTCAATAACGCCGGATTTGAAGTGAGAATCTCAATGTCGGATTCTGTAAAATCTTTATCGTTAGTAAGTAAAACGCAATTATTCTCTTTGCACAAAGAAAGAATAGCTTTGTCAGAAAAATCTAATGAATCGACCGACAAGAAAGTTTCAATATCTGATTTTTGAAAGTTTTTCCCAATGATGGAAAAATTTGTTAAAACTTTAGCTCTGATAATATTGTATATATCGTTTAGTGCCTCTTTACCATCTTTACTATCTCTATATCCCTTGAATTTACAATCATCATTTTTTAGATTATGTTCATTTAAATATTTTTGATATTCTATTCTGATTACACTATTGAGAGTTTCTGATATGACAATAAAATCTGTTGCCAATTCGTTCTTTTGCTTAATAAGCTGACCAAAAATAGAGGAATACTGCTGCGCCCAGGTATATTGGCCTGTTGGCCAGAAAATATACAATATTACATTAGCATCAAAAAATATCTGACGGTTGCAGATTAAAGAGATGTCTTGGAAAGAATATCTTTTTTTCATAGCTAGTGTCTGAACGAAAACGCACTTTTTGTAAAAGTGCGAGGGCGATTTTTTCCTTACCAAGAGATCATTTTAAAATTTGAGGTTGGGTTTTTGCTGAAAATACGGTTCTTTTACACGTTTCCCTTGTTTTCCCCTTT
>JAUQXU010000180.1 GCA_030837935.1 Candidatus Brocadia sp. | reverse complement strand
GCCCTACGGGCTCCTTCCGTTTCCACAGACATGATATGTGTTTCTCGTTTCATGGTATTACTCTTTTTCATAGATATTCTCCTTCCCACACTACAGTAAACTATGCATGGGAAAGTGTCCAACTATTATAGACACAGAGGGTTTCTGTAAAACGTTGTTAATGGTCAATGTTGGGTTTCGTTTGCGCTCTATCCAAGCTACATGGGATCGACCCTTCTTTCTTTACTTTCTATTATGACTTTTTCTCTACAGGGTCACCAAAGTATCCAGATTCCTGATTTTTTAGCCAGATATCTAATGTAACTGGCTGATAATTCATCTTCGATAGCTTAATTATATCTTGTATTATTTTAACTACAGGTCTCTTTGTTTTGTCATCGGTACTATTTTTTGAACTAGATATAATGAATCCGAATAACATATTCAATAAATTTGGTTTTGATAGTTCATAATGTGCGACTCTTTCTTTAAAAAGCCTAATCAATAAGTCTCCTTCTTTAGCAAGAAAACGCTTTCTGCAATCTGCTACCTCTTCGAGTTTAAATGTATATCTACCCTCGCTTAGTTTTGTCATTGCCAGAGCAATTTCGTCATCAGTAAAGTTATCAAATTCTATATTCTTATTCCAAACATGAATATATTCACCTTTGGTAACTTTACGTTTTGGGTGATATTTGGAAGGCGCTCGGACAAGTCGTTCTTTTATTTGAGGTACACGACCTTCTTTATCCAGAACAATAAAAACAATGGTTTGCCGTCTGTGATAATCGTCAATAAACCTCTCTAAAGCGCCATATCTATCTATAACTTTTTTACCTGTAAAGCTTCCAATACCTTGAAGATTTACAATCTCAATACCTAATTTTGGAAAAGAAGACCCAAAGAGTTCTTTCGCAAGACGCGGGAATTGTTCAGCTTCTCCATTGCCTTCAACTACAAGGATCAGTTTGGATTTCGGATTAAGATGATACTGGTTTGTTAGAAATTCCAAATACTGCAATTCGTTTTGGATAACCCCTTCTCCATAAAAATTATCTTTCTTCCAATTAAAAGATTCATCCGGTGGATGCAATTTAATTCCTGTTAAATCTTTATAGAACAAACGCAACATCTCTTCCATAGAATATAAAGTTTGAGCAAACAAAGCCTTACCCTTAAGGTTTTTCTTTTTTTCCACCGAAACAAAGCGAATCAGTTCATACCATCGCTCCAAAGGATCGACATATTTTGCTTCTATTGCAACAAGTTCTTGGAGTCTTTTTAGATCGTCAATGCTCATGCCAATGTCATCAAACACAGCCTTATTATCCCAATTACGGCAGTACCTATCCCAATTCCAGTTATCATAATAGATAGGAATTGATACTTGGATTGACCTGTAATCTGATTGAGTTATTGGGAAATATCGATTAGATATGATCTGGCATAATACAGCAGCAGATTCTCCCCTAATTCCGTTTTTCTGATAAGAGGTAATTTTTGTTGTTGCCCAATCTGAAATTCTAGATGTGAGATTGTTAATATCTTCCTTGTTATATGAGAACCACCATCCTGCGCTAATTCCCATAATTTCCATGTTAGAAATTAAGTGATAAAGTGTATAGCATTGGAAAACGGAATAGAAACTTTCTATCTGTTTGTCTTCACTTTCATCATAAAATGTTTTCCATGATTGAAAAGGACGTGATGAAGGTTCCCATAAAAGGCCTTCCTCCAGCCAGTTTTTAGCATATTCCTTTTCAAACCAGAAATGTGCATATTCTTCCCTTAGATCCCCAGCCCATTTTTCATCCTCCTCTAATATCCCTAAATCCTGACATCGATTACCATTGTCCGAATATTTTACTTTTATTTTAATCTTTGGATATTTAACACGTGCAAAGGGATAGAAAATTTCTAATTTCTCAAATTGTTCCAATTGTTCTCTTGAGGTTCGAATATCCCGATCTTTGCAATAAGAAACAAACTGATCTGTTGAAAGGAAAGGACAGATTATAAAGAGTTCGTTGTCTATGATATATTTCAAATCGGGTTTCATGATAAGCCCTCCTCGACAATCCTAATTTCTTCTGCAGTCAGTCCATATAATTCATACACCAACTGATCAATCTGGCGGTCGGTGGCGCCTATTTGGCGTTGAATGACGGTCTTGTCGTGATCGGTTTTGGCAGTAGAGAGCTTTTTATTAAGGTCAAACATTCTGGTTACAAGATCAACAATTTGGCCGTGACAAAACTTATCCTTCGAGTCAAAAAAGTTAATGGTGCGAATAGGGAGCTTCAATACATCCTGTGTGAACCATCTAACACGCCCACCTTTGTCGGCATCGCCAAGAACCGAGGCAGATCGTTTGTAATATTTAAATATTAAGCGGGAATTTAATATCCCTAACAGGTATAAATCTTCGGTGGGGATAAAATAAACGGTATTTGCACAATACAAACCAGCAGTATCAAAATAGAGCCTGCTTTCTCTGGCTATATCTGGATACATTATTTTGGGCTGATCAAACTTTTCATAATAATCACACGCTCGTAGTTCCCACCAGTAATCACCTTTATCGCAACGTTTTTCAGCTTTTTCCTCAAACGGTTCAAGATGTCTGGCAATAGCCTGATACGCTTTTTTGAACCAATCCCAAGCCTTCCTCTTATCATCAACGTTTTTATTTGTCCATCCTTTTGGAATAAAAATTAAATGCTTATTTTTAAAATCAACCCGATATTTCCTTATATCATCTCCAACAACAAAAGGTTTGATAATATCCTTACTCTTCGGGTCATCCTTTATTAATTGGATTTTTGTTTCTTCATCTATTACAAATGCCTCATTTAGTCCAGTTAAAATACCTCGATAGATTTTACCATTCACATATTCGCCTAACGAAATGCCCCCTCTTTTGATTTTTTCGATGAGGTCGATTTGACTATTGCTTGTCAATATCCAGTTGCCATCTGCTAAAGAACGATTGTCCAATTGTATCCCAATAGCATCCATTTCTTTCTCCAAAGATTGAAAGTTCAATCGTTTAATAGCACCGTACATAAACTTTTGGTTTATAACCTTTAGATTGGAAGTCAAATAGATTGCCGGAAATGTTGCCGTGCTCTCGAAAACGGGTAACTCGCCAAAATCTACGATCTGCAAAAGGCTCGTTTCGTTCGATAGAAAATTCCGCAATGGTTTTCCATAATTGGAACGCATAAATTTGTTTGAGCAAATCATCCCAAAAAGGCCACCTGCTCGCAATAGCTGATGAGAACGTTCAAAAAAGTAAACATACAAATCCGCCATTCCAGTATAGGTTTTATAATGGTCGGCTACATATTTCTTAAATTCATCACCCAATGTTTCTTGCCTTACATACGGCGGATTCCCGATTACTGCATCAAACCCGCCTGCCTTCATAATCTCAGGGAACTCTTTGTCCCAGTCGAATGGATTGATGCGGTAGCGTTCTTCGTCTGACACACCCCCGGCCCCTTTTACTAGAGGGGAGTCCATCTTTTCCCCTCTAAAAAGAGGGGTTAGGGGTGTGTTATAAAAATCCGTACCAATGAGCGAATTGCCGCACTTGATGTTGTTGCCAAGGTCTGGCAGGGCACGTTCGTGGAACAGTTTGAGTTGTCTTACAATGGTCTGCCCGGACTCGCCTTCCAGTACCTTCAAAAGGAGTGACAGCTTGGTTACCTCTACGGCCTGCGGGTCGATGTCTACTCCGTAGATGTTATTGAGCAGGATGCGCTTGCGTTCTGCAGTGGTCAGCCTCCAATCACCGCCCATTCCCTGATAGAGTGTTGGAGAACGGCCGGTTGACCATTTCTCTGGGCCGTTTACCACATACCAGTCACGATGCCAGTCAAGCAGGTATTTATAGGCACCCAGGAGAAAAGAACCGGAGCCGCAGGCAGGATCGAGGATTTTTAGGTTGGATACCTGTTTGGGATTTCTGGACCCACCCCTTAGTCCCCTCCCGGGAGGGGATTTAGGGGTGGATAAATCCCCTCGTGTTTTCCTGGAAAGAGGGGCGGCAACCCC
>JAUQXU010000179.1 GCA_030837935.1 Candidatus Brocadia sp. | reverse complement strand
CTGCAAAAATACAAAATCCCTTACCGGAGAAACACCCAAAGTTGAACCTACGAATGAAAAGTGCGAAAAATGTGGCAGTCCTATGGTCATTCGATTCAGCAAGAGGGGCCGGTTCATGGGGTGTTCGGCTTACCCTAAATGCAGAAATATCAAATCCCTTCCTACCGGCGTGAAATGTCCAAACGAAGGTTGCGGTGGCGACCTGATTCA
Source organism: Candidatus Brocadia sp. (assembly GCA_030837935.1). GTDB lineage: Bacteria > Planctomycetota > Brocadiia > Brocadiales > Brocadiaceae > Brocadia. The sequence continues at coordinate 13,563 of JAUQXU010000179.1, read as the reverse complement.
ACGTCGGTCAAAAAAAGGGGGTGTGTTTTTTGGATGCAGCAAATATCCTGAGTGCGATTATATAACAAAAGAGCTGCCAAATACCTCTGATGCCACAAAAGAAGATACCCCAGCTTAAACTAAGGAATAGATCATTATCAATTACACCTTTCCTTCGATTAGCCACGTACGAGCGTCTTTATCAGTGTTCTCAGTGTTATTCATTTTTACAAGTCATACGTATGATCAGCTAATTACTCTTGACAGACGCGAAGAAAGAGGATCCCCTCCTGAGAGGGGGGTGGGTTAAGAATTTCAGAGATTTGCTCTGCTCAATACATGGAGACAAAGACGCATGAAAAATAGATTGCAAAGGCTTTTCATTATAGTAACTATGTTATATTTAGTAAACGATCTCATTGTTCTGGGTTCAGAGCCGGGTGATCGGTTTATAGATTTCAGTTTGGAAGACCTGCATGAGATAAAGTATTCTCAATCTCATATGAAAGATAAAATAACCTTGGTGATTCTACAAAGCCGAACTACCCTTCAAACGGCAATTGATTGCAAGACAGAATTAAAAAAGTTGATCCATGAAAATCAAAAGGTACAGATAATTTCAATTATGGATTTGAGGAAGAGACCTCCGCTTGTTCCAAAATCTGTTTTGAAGTCAAAAATTTCAGCACAGGATCCAACGTCGAAAGAGATACCATTTCTTCTGGATTGGAAGGGTGATGTAACGAAAGCCCTTGGGGGTGATGATTCTAAATGCAAGGTATTGATTGTCGACCCTGCGTTGAATGTAGTGTATAATAAAGAATATAAAACAACTGCAATTGGTAGCGAAATAAGGCCTTTACTTGTTAAACTATCTGGTTAATAACAAAATACTATTCGACTTTTACCGTTCCTGAAAAAACGGGAAACGAAATCCAATATGTAACAATCTTTATGGTTAGCTAACAATTAGCACCCTGTATTTCTTAAAATCACCCGTGCCGGGCTCCCATCACCATCCCTTATTTTTAATGGCAATGCGATCAGCTCATACTCCCCCGCTTTTATATTACTCAAATCAAGCCCTTCGATGATGATGATACCTTTTCTCAAAAGTATGTGATGGGTATCTGCGTATATGGTATCAAATTTATCGACGGATAGAGAATCTATCCCTACCAGTTTTACGTTGCTGTCAGCTAAATATTTGGCTGCTTCTTTCGTAATATAAACAAAATCTTTTTTAAATTCGGAAAGTTTCCAACCCGCGGAGTTGCGGGTCTTGAAAATAACCCTTTTGCAATTTTGTAACTCTAAAGATTTCAAATCATCCAGATCAATTTTTTCGTTATTTTTAATATCAAATACCGTTACATTTCCTATGAGGGAATCTAATGGGATTTGGTCAATCGTGATGCCGCTCTCCTCAAAATGATAGGGGGCATCAATATGTGTTCCACAGTGTGAGCTGAATTTTAATTCGGAGACATTACAAGTGTTGCCTTGAGAAATCATGCTTGTTTTCCGAATGGATACGGTTGGGTCTGCGGGCCATGTAATAAGGGTATCCGAAATAGGAAGTGTAATATCGTAGAAGGTTTTTTTCATGATTCGTTTAGCGTAGCCTGCTCAGAGAGATAACAATGAAAGGCATAGTGAGGAGGATTCTGAATCCGTTTAGGTGATTAGGTCACCATATTATATGTCGTGGATACACATTCAGGAGTGTCACTGAGAGGTAAGTGTTGCGGCAAATCTTAGCATTTCATTTTTATTCATGTCCGAGGTAAGGCAATACGTGACGCCACCTTCCGCCCATAATACAGAATTAAATCCCCGGCAATTTCCTATGTAAAATTCCTTATGGCCGAATTGGACTTTTTCGAGATCTCTGATGGGAAAACCGCTTTTGCGTATAATCTGAAGTGATAGCTTATTACCGCCTTTATCAAAAATAACGCACGGGCTGCTTGTCCCAGAAAATCTGGCGGGCGCTCCGCCCGCAACGCTGACTTGTTCTGCGTTGAAGAAAGGAGAAGAATTATTAAAGTTGGTATTTATCGTGTTTCCGAGATACTTATCGACCTTTCCTATGACGGAAGTCTTTTCATTAAATACTAAATTGTCATTTACTGCTACCACATGATTTTTTACGGCATTATCAACGATAGTCGCAGAGTCGTTATTATAATAATTTACAGAATAAAAAATGCCACCTGCTATTGAAATAAGGACGGACGCTGCTATGGCGTATGAACGTGGCGAAAACAATTTGCGTGTTACCTTGGGCTTGTAAATTAGTTCTGTAGCGGGATATGGAGCACTGCTCTTGTCAATGGTGTTGAGATCTTCACAGATCCTATCACGGAGATATGCCGGAGCCATCGTATTTATACAAAACGCCTTCACCAAAGTCCGAACATCCGTTTCAAATTTGTACTTTTTATGACATTCATCGCAGTTGTCGATATGCTTTTTGATGAGAAGATAATGAGATGTATCAAGTTCCTTATCCATGAACTCGTGCAAGTATTTTATAGTTTCAACGCAAGACATCATTTCCCCCTCTTAATAAAACCCCTATCCTTAGCATATTCCCATAAACTTTTGTGCAGCAATTTTCTACCCCGATTTAATCTTGATTTTACGGTTCCAATCGGCACGTTCGTAATTTCTGAGACATCCTTATATGATAATTCCTCGACATCTGAAAGCAGGATAGCTTCCCGATATTCTATCGGTAAGTTATCTAATGCGCGTTTTACATCATCGTCCAGTAAATTACCCAGGTCGTTGTACTTGGTTTCTAAGGTATCGGCGGCGTATTCTCCGGATTTGTTTTCTTGCTCATATGGCGTATGCGCATTAACCGATTCAATATCCTCGAAAAAGACTTCATTCGGCATACTAGCCGTTTTCCGGTATTTATTGATAAAGGTATTGCGAAGAATTTTAAAGAGCCATGCCTTTATATTTGTCCCTTTTTGAAAGGTATCAAAAAACCGATACGCCTTTAAATAAGTTTCCTGTACCAAGTCCTCGGCTTCCTCTTTATTGAACACAAACCTTAAAGCCATATTATAGAGGGAATCGAGATGGGCCATTGCAATCTCTTCAAATTCTTTTCTTCTGGTATTCTCTTCCCTCATTGCTTGTAATTTCCTTGGTTTTAAACAATTAAATATGGAATAAAGTTCCTGATTATTTTATTTTAGGGGTATTATATAGATTTATGTGCATAAATGCAAGTTACAAGGCAATATAAGATTTGTGAAAAGGGGTAATTATAATAGTGCATCCTGATAGAAGATGCACGGTGAACAGGCTGCAATGATGTGAATTAAGGCTCCACCGCAATGCCGTGTGAGGCTATCTTTTGGACCCGTATTGAACGGTGGTTTACCCCATGTTAGCAGTATACTTTTCTCTGGTGAGAATGTATGTCTACTAGCAAAAACGGCTTCCCAAGATATTGTTATAGGTCCTTAAAAATAACACCTCAAACACGCGCATGGCAGAGCCTCAATATATGTATCGACATCTTAGCAATTAACGTAAACCTAAGCAAGAAAAAAACGCTTGTTGTGGATTTCCTTGACATAAAGCTTTGATATGGATACCATAAAAACCATGAAACTGGGTGCAAGTTATTTTGGGAACAGGATATTACGTCACGTTCGGGAAGACATGAAAAAAATGGTTGACGAGGGGTGTAATTTCGTCGTCCACACCATGAGTGAACACGACATTACGTATCATGCGGGGACTATGGTCGATATTGTGAAGGCGAGCCGTGATGTTGGGCTGGAGGTCTTCCTTGATCCATGGGGTGTAGGACGTGTGTTTGGTGGTGAGTCATTTTCCACCTTTGTAAAGACGTATCCCGATTGCAGACAGCGATTAAATTTTCCTGAAGGTGAAATAAAAGTATACAAGGCATGTTTAAATTCAAAAACGTTCAGAGATGATATGGTAACCTGGATTGAACTTGCCGCAAAAACAGGCGCTGAAGGTGTATTTTGGGACGAACCACATTTGTTTTTTGGGGAGTTTACGCCTTTATTCGGAGGGAAAAAGAGGGATATTTGGGGGTGTACCTGCACTGTATGTAAAGATATGTTCAAACAAAAGTTCGGCTATGAGATGCCTGGAGATTTTACGGATGACGTAAAGGTATTTCGGCAAATGACCATTGTGAACTTTCTTGAATACCTGGCAACCGTGGCATCAAAGAAAGGACTCAGAAATTCGGTGTGTTTATTTCCAACAACTGACCCGCGATATGGCATCTATGAATGGGAAAAGGTTGCCATGATTAAAAGCATGGACATCTTTGGGAGCGATCCGTATTGGTATGCCTATAAACAAGACGTAACTGATTTTGTACACCGTATCTCCAACGAGGTGTTTGCACTTTCAAAAAAACATTCTAAGGAACCACAGATATGGATACAGGGTTACAGGGTGCCTGCACAGAGGGAAGAGGAGATCGTAACCGCCATAGACGTGGCTTATGACTCGGGAATTCGCAATATCGCCACATGGAGCTTTGAAGGCACCGATTGCATGACGTATGTCCGGTCAGAACGTCCTGATGTCGTTTGGCAGAATGTACGCAGCGCCTATCTGAAATATAAGGATAAATGAACGATAAAATACAAAACATTGCAAATCAATCCCTGCGGAATGAACCCATCAGCCGCGAAGATGCCCACTATCTCATGCAAATCGACAGTGATGAAATATATGATCTCTTTTACTGGGCTAATCAGATACGCTTACGATATTTTGGACATTCCATAAAGGCATGCTCCATTGTCAGCGCAAAACAGGGGCGATGCACCGAAGATTGCAGTTTTTGTTCCCAATCTGCACGCTATCATACGGGCATAGAAGAATTCCCGCTCATTGATTCAAACAACATACTCGATGCTGCCAAATATGCCGAACAAACAGATTCGGATTCCATCGGTATCGTTACCAGTGGGCATGGAATAAGTAACTCTCGTGATCTCAGGAGTATCTGCACATCAATTGAAAAAATTGCGAAGAATACCCATGTCCATCCGCACGGTTCCTTTGGGATATTGACCAGAGAAACCGCTGAATCTTTGGTTAAATCCGGATTGAAACGGCTTAATCACAACCTGGAGACGTCTGAAAGGTTTTTCCCAAACGTATGTTCAACGCATACATTTATGGACCGGATAAACACCATTCGCTGTGCAAGGGAAGTTGGATTAGAAATATGCAGCGGCACAATTTTTGGCATTGGAGAAGGGTTAGACGACCGTATTGACCTCGCATTTACCTTAAAAATGTTAGATGTCGATGTCGTTCCCCTTAATTTTTTACATCCCATATCTGGTACACCATTGGAGAACCATATTCCCCTGACACCAATGGAAGCGCTCAAAATTATTTCCGTATTTCGATTTGTTTTACCCGATAAGGAAATTAAGATTGCAGGAGGTCGCGAAAGGAATCTGAGGGACTTGCAGTCGTGGATGTTTTATGCAGGCGCCAACAGCACCATGATTGGAAACTACTTAACAACAACGGGGCGAAAGGTTGAGGATGACTTTCAAATGATCAAAGACCTCGGATTAATATCTTAGATTTACGATTTCAGATTTATGGTGCTTTTGATCTAATTTTCATGGGCTGCAGGCCCTTGTGGATTTGTTTTGAAAATAATTTCTGATTTACAGCCATTCAATATTCGATACGTAAAAAAGTACGTGAGAGGATTTACGGGATTACATATCTGGTCAAGAAACAAATGAATTGCAAATCCCAGGGTTGTAAAGGATAACAAATAATTAAAATGAGTAACAAAACACAGAGATACCAATATCAATAAAAGCTCATAGCTGTGAAAATAAAAACAAGCCCTTTTTATTTTACCATTGTCCATGGCATTCCCAAATCTTTTAATGCTGAAACCTCTACACCCGTTTGTATAAAAATCCCATATATGATCGACGTCTACTAACCATCCTACCAGGAAACATGCAATACTCGGTGAAATTGCCTTTGTTGTAAGAAAGGTCGCAACACCCGTGATAAGAGATACACTGAAATGGTTTATAGGTTTCATATATATTTCTTCAAGGAAATAAATGTTATGTGTCTGGCTGGGGAAAAAACTCCTTCTCTGCCATCTCTTGTTTTTTGAATATCCTCCATAAGGCAATATTTCTGATTGTCATTTCTGGAAAGATACCTGACCAGCTATTATAATACCCATACAGCATAAAAACAAGGAGGCGTTTATACTATGGGAATAGATTTCATTTTGGACGAGTTAGACGCATTAAAAGATCGCGCCTTGCTCCGTGATTATAAAACCATTGAGGGTGCGCAAGAACCCCATATTCAAATAAATGGTAAATCTTATCTGTCATTCTGTTCAAATAACTACCTCGGACTTGCCAATCACCCAAAGATAAAACAGGCCGCTATTGAGGCCATTCATCAATACGGATGGGGTACCGGTGCATCTCGGCTGGTTTCAGGAAACATGACACTCCACCAGGAACTCGAAAAAAAAATTGCGGAGTTTAAAGGGACAGAAGCAGCCCTTTTGTTTCCTACCGGATATATGGCCAATATGGGCGCTCTCTGTGCCCTTGTCGCAAAGGGAGATATTGTTCTTGGTGATAAACTCAACCATGCGAGTATTATTGACGGTTGTCGTTTATCAGGTGCAGCGTTCCGTATTTATCCTCACAAGAATGTAAGCCAATTGGAATCCTTATTACAAAGATCTTCCATGTATCGGCGAAGGTTAGTAATCACCGACAGTGTATTCAGTATGGATGGCGATACGGCCCCGCTGCCAGAGATAGTAAGCATTGCCAAAAGATACGATGCCATACTTATGGTGGACGACGCCCACGCCACAGGGGTATTTGGTAAGCAGGGAAAAGGTATGATCGAACATTATGGCCTCGAAGGAAAGATCGATATTATTATGGGGTCATTGAGCAAGGCGGTTGGCAGCATCGGCGGCTTCATTGCGGGAAGCAAGCCCCTCATCGATTTTTTAAAAAATAAGGCACGTCCCTTTATCTATACAACGGCGCTGCCGCCTGCTGTATGCGCCGCTTCCATGGCAGGTCTAACACTCATCCAGGAAGATGTATCCCTTATTGATACATTATGGAAAAATATTACGTTTCTGAAGTCCCGGTTGTCAACATTTATGGATACTATTGCAGTAGAAAGCCCTATCGTTCCTCTCATTGTTGGATCGGCAGAGGATGCAGTCAATCTATCCATGAAACTCTATGAAAATGGTATTTTAATCCCTGCAATTCGGCCACCTACGGTACCTCCAGGCACAAGCCGGTTACGTATTTCATTAATGGCCACCCATAGCGCGGATGATATAAATAGGTTGATAGACATATTGAAGGACGTTGGATTTTTAACACGTGAACATGTTAAGGATGTTTGTTAGTTTGCAATAATAAACAGTTCTTGTTTAATATGGTGTTATCAACGAGCGGTGAAACTTCAAGATCTACATTTCTTATATCTTCCTGTTAAGTTAGGCACAAACACGGACAAACCTTGTTTGTCCGTGCCACCCTGAAACCCGTTTAATTAATTGAAAGAAACCTCTGGATAAGATCTATACTAAACGTATTCATTGTGATTTATTAAAAATATGAAAACAAGAACCCCGAAGGGGTAAAATGATTATAGATGAAAAAAAACCGAAAACAACGCCCAATCCCAAGGGGATGACATAATGGACACGCCGGGCATTTCACGGAAAAACGATCATATCACCCCTTCGGGGTTTATCGTCGGGTTTTTATGCTATCGTCTATAATCATTTCATCCCTACGGGATTCATAACGATTTCATTGAATAGTATTAAATCTATCGTTAGGAATTTCAAAATAAAATCACAATCTATGAACCTTCTCCGTATAAAAAACGAAAATATAAAACCTCGCATTGCTTGACTTGCTGATATAATAGCAATATAATTTTTATGTATATAGTAAAGCTGGAAATCAAGGATTTAGAGGACAGAAAATTACCTGAGACATGTTTATATTCTAGAATAGCGTTTCGTTAAAATGTATACACAAACATTTGTCATTGCGAGGAGTGAAGCGACGAAGCAATCTCTTGTTCGCAAAAGACGTAAGATTGCTTCGCTGTCGCTCGCAATGACGATAAAACATGTAAACCTTTTCATGAGGCGCACGACTAAATTCTGACTCCTGACTCCTGACTCCTGACTCCTGAATTCTAAAGGTTACTTTTATTTATGGTGTTTTATGATTACCAGAAGGTCGTTGTTAAGAGCAGGTGTATTTGGTGCGTGTAGCCTCTGTCTGGGAGACATGGCGGCAGCATGGGCGGAGGATGTCTATAGTCCAGAGGCGCTGAAAGGAATTAATCAGGGCTTCCCGGTAAAGGAGGCCATGCATTACAAGAAACTGGAAGATGCACGGGTACAATGTGAACTCTGTCCCCGGAAATGCACCATTGCTGATATGGAGCGCGGTTATTGTGGTGTACGGGAAAACCGAGGCGGTACGTATTATACCCTGGTGCATTCACGTGTCTGTGCCCTGAATATCGACCCTGTTGAGAAAAAACCCCTCTTCCACTATTTACCTGGCACAAAGGCATATTCACTCGCCACGGCAGGATGCAATGTCGAGTGTAAATTTTGCCAGAACTGGCAGATCTCACAATACCGGCCTGAGCAAATCGAGAGTATCAAATTGACACCAGAAGATGTGGTAAAAGATGCCAAAAGGAATGGCAGTACAACGATCGCTTATACGTATTCAGAGCCTGTGGTCTTTTACGAATACATGTATGACACGGCCCGGTTAGGTAAAGAGCAAGGTCTTAAGAGTGTTATGATATCGAACGGTTATATCCAGGAAAAACCTTTAACGGAATTATGTCAGCACCTGAGCGCAGTGAAGATCGACTTGAAAGGCTTTACAGAAAAATTTTATCAGGAGACCTGTACTGGCGAACTGAAGCCCGTTTTAAATACCCTGACAACATTAAAGAAGATTGGGATATGGTTTGAGATTGTTATGCTCGTAATACCAACGCTCAATGATAGTGAAAAAGATTTTAAAGAGATGTGTGTCTGGATTAAGGAAAATCTTGGGGCCGATGTGCCCGTCCATTTTACCCGTTTTCATCCAACCTACAAGATGAAAAATCTGCCTCCGACGCCGGTAAAGACCCTGGAAATGGCGAGAAAAGTTGCCCTGGATACCGGACTTCACTTCCCTTATGTGGGTAATGTGCCCGGACATGAAGGTGAAAATACCTATTGTCCGCACTGCCAGCGGGTCGTAATCAGACGGGCAGGGCTTTCCATACTGGAAAACCATCTTAAGGATAATACGTGCAAAGACTGTAATCAATCCATACCGGGGATATGGTCTTAAGGGTGTAGATGGGTTCGCTTCGTTTAACCCACCTTATATGCTATTGGCTGTTTGATAGGAGCCGTCTCCTGACGACGATTGGTAATCCATGACGGCGCTCGCACACAAGGTCATCAACAGGAGTCGGCTCCTACCTTAGTATGACATGGTAAAAAAATGTCTTTTTTATTTTTTGATACTTGCCTGCTCTACAATCACATCGTATTTGTAACCACTCCCAAAGTCCTTGTCCTTGTATAAAGTCCCACTGACGGTTACAATATCACCCACCGCAGCTAAATCATTTGATGTTATAACCAGGTCATTATTGCCGTCCTTCTGATTTCCACTTCCATCCTGAATGTGTAGCCAGTTCTTTCCCATAATTCCAGATGAGACCTTCACTACCTTACCTTTGACAATAACGTTTTTTGTATTAAGTTCAGCCTTTTTTCCGTAAAGCTCGGCTACTGTGTAAGCATCTGAACCGGCAGCCTTTTCCACCTGTATCTTCTCACCGGGGGCGACCTCTGTGGTCTTGGTCTCTGTAGGTTTGCCGTGGAAACTCTTTACATCAATTGCCCCCTCATGTGAGGCGGGTCCGGTAGAGAAAACAATCTTATCAAATGTTCGATTAAGGGTATTACTTTTAAAATTGATCATTTCATAACCGGGCTGTAAGGCAATCTCCTGTCCAACGGTTACCTTTGTTTCCAGCACGGCCGCCCAGCTCTTTTTGCCATCCTTCTCGATGCAAAGGTAGGTATAACCGCCGCTATTCATGGTTTCCACGACCTTGCCAGAGAGAGAAGACGTTTCCTGATGGGAAGGGGAAGGCGCAGCTTGCTTTTCCTTCATATACAGGTGCTCCGGCGGTGTTTTGTCTAACTTCTTCGTGTCGGCATACGTGTTGTATGCTGAAACCATAGGGATCAAAGTTAACATAGAAGCGGTTAACAACGTCGAAAATCTTTTCATTTCACAACTCCTTATATATGTTTACATGATGTATCTGCACGAAAACTTCCAACAATTAAAGCATACTTTTTTTATCTCAAAAAACAAGTATTTTATAGAGATAGACGCGCTAAATATTTTTGTGATCGTCCATGTATCTTTTATCTTTCACTTTGATTTTGTCGTTGTTTGATGCTTTAATAATGCACCTTATGAAAGAAACAAAAATCCTCTCGGTCCAGGTTGGCTTACCAAAAATGCTTGATGAAGCCGAAACAGCCGACCCAACCGGAAAGCCCTGGACAACCGGTATTTTCAAAACTGCGATTTGCGGCCCGGTTTGGGTGGGCAAACATAATCTCATCGGAGATGCGCAGGCAGACTTATCGGTACACGGAGGTCCACACAAGGCAGTCAACGTGTATCCATCTGAGCACTACCCTTACTGGAAGCAAGAACTTAATCTGACAGAAATGTCATACGGCGCGTTTGGTGAAAATTTCACAACATGTGGTTTACTTGAAGACGAGGTGTGCATTGGCGATATATTCAAGATCGGCGAGACCATTGTGCAGGTTTCACAACCCCGGCAACCATGCTGGAAGATAGAACGCCGCTGGGGAATCAGAGATTTTGTTGCACGCATGAAACAAACGGGAAGGACGGGCTGGTATTTCCGCGTCTTACAGGAGGGATATGTGGAGGCAGGAAATATCTTCGTCTTCATGGAACGTCCTTTCCCACAATACACCGTTACCATAGCATACGGCATCATGCGCAATCGCAAGACCGATAATAAGGCAGCTCAGGCATTAGCCCAATGTCCTGCGCTTTCGCCCAGGTGGCAAGAGAATTTACGTTCGGTGAAATGACTTTCCCGGATAATTTATTGCAATCCGAATCCACGATTTCATTAGTCGTCGACGAAAGAAACCTGCGTCTTGAAATCACTTGCTAATCGTGAGATGGGACGGTATGAATCGTGTATGTCGTGAAAGGAATTTCCCAACCATATTTGTTGCAAGTTTCCAATGCAATCTTTTGAATGATTCTGGAAAGTTTATAATAGTCTTTTGCAACCCGTCCTGAGAAGTCTGCAAAAATTAAGTAGTCCAGAGATGAATCGCCTACTTCTTTAAATTCCACATTAAGATTCACGATATCGTCCCCATAGCCTTCGTTGATAAGTCCCGCCTTTACCGTCTCTCTCAGTTTAGAGGGAACTTCTGTAATGCATATTGCCTGATGTTGATAATCAATGCCAAAGGTAACCCTGACACAAAAGTTCTCAGAAAGATTGAGGGGGTTTTGATTCAAAAATGCTGCAGTGGGATACGTTTTGTGACTGCCCCCGGCAAGAACAAGCCGTACCATTTCAGGGGTCTGTGTGGCTACTTTACCAAATGTCCCGTCTGCAAGAATAACCCAATCATTCTCTTTGCAGGGAAACCATGGTTCATCAGGATGATACGGGCGCGACCTGATATCTTTAAGGTCTCGTATGGGAATCCTGAGCATCCCACCCTTCAATTCCGGATTAACTAATTGAGTATAGAGTTGTAACGAAACCACCTTCCAGGGAAGGCCATTATATATCACGCGCTCATTTTCCTTCACCGTTCCAAGGTTTAATAAAAGAGTGCCTTGTTCATAGAAACGAGGAAGGGTTTGTTTCGCCGTCCAGATAAGCCCTAAAATAAAAATGAATGCAATACCCAAAAGGACCCAATCACCACAAATATACAATACGATCAAAAATGCCCCGGTTGCGCCGACAAAAGTGAGTATATAATAGAGCACTTCTGCAAGGCGAATGTAAAACGAACTTGCTACCGTCTTGTGAATAAAACTGCCTTTATAGATGTGCCGATGAATGTAACGAAGCAAAAAAAATACAAAAAGGAATGCAAATACGGACAAGACAAAATTTCTTCCCCGACTTTTGAAAAATACCTGCACAATATTTTTGCTCGATTCAAGGAAAGATTTCCTTTCACTCAATTTATCAGCCAATTGGTATTTTGCTACGGTCAGTTGGCTTGAAATTTGTCTTCCTTTGTTATTCCAATCAGTTTCAAGATCAGCGAGTTGTTTTTTAAGATTTTCACCTTTAACTTGAGCAGCAAGATTATGGATATTTTTTATGGCATTTCTTACCAGGAAAATTTGCTTTTCGTAGTAAGCCACTTGTGTTCGCAGATTTTCAATCAACCGGGGGCGGGCGGTCACACTTTTCAAGTCATTAACAAGCGGCCCAATCAGGGTTTGGATTTCCTCCTTCCAATCAAAACGTTTTTGAGGTTTTGCATAAAACGTCTCCAAATCCAGACCGGTTGCAATTTCCTCAAAATTTACCTTGAGAGATTCCAATCGTCCATTGAGTGTATCAATTTCTTTCGATATTTCTGATCTCTCTTCGTGTGTTTTCGCTTCATGGAGTTCCGTTTTTTTGTCTTCGATTTCTTTCTCTAATTCTCCAATCACTTGAATAACGCCAGTAAGGGCGTCTACTGTATTCACCTCTCCGGTAGAAATCGGTTTACCGGCAACAGGGAGTTCCCGGTTTTCCGTTTGTCCGCACACTGGGTTGTCCTTCAAAAAAAGGAAAGACAAAATGACGATAAAAAGCGCAATCAGGCCTGCCTTCGTTTTCATCGTATTTATATAGCCTCCATTATTGAATACCGTGATAATAATTTGTTTTGCATCAAAATGATAAGAACGAAATGTTATGAAAACTGAGGCGATTATACCTCAATACAATACCACAGACTTCCTCAAACACATGGACACAGATTGTCCGCATAACGAAGCTTTCGTGCAAGTATAGCTTATTTAAACGAACACTCAAGGAGAAATTTTCCACATCATAGTCCAATGGATACAGGATCTTTATTTATCTTTGAAAATCAATACCGTCCATCCATACCTTACGATCTCAGTCCGGCGACCACGTTACATTTAGCTTGAGAAAATGCCATAAAAAATTTGTGTCTTTCGTATTTAAGTTGAAAGCTTAGGGTCAAGAAGCCCGCAATGCTGATGAATCTTGAGTAAGAAGTATTTAACCCAACTTCAACAAATTCGTCATAAAAAAGGTGAAAAATGGGTAAAAATCTGGCAACAAAAAGTCGTAACTCCTTGATATGGTTAGACATTAAATTTTGGAACGTTCAATGTAGTGCCTGAATAATATTATTTTCAT
>JAUQXU010000178.1 GCA_030837935.1 Candidatus Brocadia sp. | reverse complement strand
CGTACTGAAGAGCGACCGCGCCCCATCGTCCTGGCGTAAGGAGTATTCGTCGTCGAGTGATTCATAATAGATATTCTTATCATACCCAGCCGTTGGTTCAGTGCCATAGCAGCGAACCCCGCTGCTGCCTTGATTCAGGGGAAAACCAGCCTTGATGAGATGATAGCTAAAGCGGTCCCACACAATAATATTGTTTTCCTTCACCCCGGCGGCTGTTAGGCCACGAATGATCGCACTGACAACTTCAGGCCGTGTAGAAAGTTTTACCCCACCAATGGGATTTATCTTGATACCTACAATATCATCCGGGGTAAAGAATGTTCGCCATGCATCCGCAACCGTTTTTTTGCCGGTAAGCGTAAACATCCCCTCATTCATCATCCTTTGGACAACTTCCGGTTCAGGTTTTCCACCATTCATAATCCCGCTACTTTTGATTCCAATTACTTTGCTTTTTTCACTGGCGGAAGTTTGTGTATCTGACCCAATTGCCCATTGCAAACCCTCAAACCCTCCAAAACCAAAACCAAACCCGGCGACACCAAGCATAGAATGTTTCAAAAAATTCCTGCGTGACAGATGATTGCCTTTTTTATCCATGTATTTTCCCTCCTTAAAAATAGATCCTTTGCATTTTGGAGTAATTTTAGCACAAATACATTTCTTGCCAAATATTTATTCTCCTGATCCATTGTTTATGTTCTCGAAGTCTCAGACAATCTATTTCTCTTTTCCGGTTATTCTGATGATCAGGCGGTCAATCTTTATTATTGACAAATAATTTTTCTCTGATATTGTCTTGGTATCGTATGCTATATCTATACCTAACCAAACCATTAAAAAAACAAGGAGATAAAGCCGTGCATGAGATATTAAAAGCATTCCTGTTGGTACAAGTTATTTTTGCACTTATGGCATTTGACCATAGGGTAAATATAGCAAATGCCGGGAGAGAAATTCAAGAACATGTCATTAAATTCAGACGTCCCCATATTCGAACATTTGAGGAAATGGAGGCAACCGAAACTGCATTGCGAGAGGCTGGCAAATTACCCGCCACACCAAAGATACCCTTTCGTCCGACAATGAGGACGATCGATTACAAGGCTGCGAAGGCTGCTGCGGCATCGGAAACTGAAATCAACCATCAAGATAGAGAATCTCTGAATATACCGATCAAACAACCGAATTTAAAGGGAATAAATATAAATGGTGTGAACGAAATAGAGGCGGGAGGAGGTCGTCCACCCGATACTCATGGCGCAGTTGGTCTTGATTACTTCGTAGAGATAACGAATTCCAATGTCGACGTCTATAAAAAGAGCGATGGCGCCCGTGTGAAGAGCGTTTCGCTGGCAAGCTTCTTTGGATATACCAAACAGATTTTATTTGATCCACGATGTGTATACGACAGCACTCAGGATCGATGGATCATCTCAGCAGAGGCATTCCCGGAGTCGGCAACTGTACAACGACAATTTATTGCGGTCTCAAAAACCTCTGACCCGTTAAGTTCATACTACGTCTATAATGGCGACGTCAACTTTAAAAATAACAACGATTTCTGGGACTTCCCACAACTCGGTGTTGACAACAAAGCGATCATCATCACAGCAAATATTTTTGGAAGGATATCTTACCTGGAAACCAGGATGGTTGTGGCTGACAAATCCAGGCTTTACAATGGTTTGAGCGCGCGTATTAAACTTTTTACTGGCCTTGATGGTGTTCTCGCACCACCTATCGTATTGGACAATAACAACAAGACGTTCCTCGTCGCAGCAGTTTCGAGCGGTATCATAAAGAAGTACACATTGACATACCCCGGCGGCGTTCCTACCCTGACTTCATCCATCATAACCGTGCCTGCATATAGTGTTCCACCTAATGCAAAGCAACCGGGAACCTCTGAAACGCTTGATACGAGCGACCTCCGCTTTGTTAACGCGAGCACGCAGGTCGGCGATTCGCTCTGGCAGGTGCATACGATAAACGTCAATGGCTTACCAAAGCCAAAATTTTATGAATTCAACACTGCAACCAGTACCGTCATTCAGAGCGGGATAAT
>JAUQXU010000177.1 GCA_030837935.1 Candidatus Brocadia sp. | reverse complement strand
TATCCTGAGGATGCGGAGGTATTGATTATAAATACCTGCGGTTTTATTGACGATTCCAAGAAGGAGTCAATTGACACGATCTTTAAGATGGCAAAGCTAAAAGAAGCAGCTCGTTGTAAAAAACTCATTGTGACGGGTTGTCTGGCTCAACGGTATGCAAAGGAATTGCAGAAAGAAATCCCTGAAATTGATCACGTGGTGGGGTTAAAGGATTTTAAAAAATTAACCGATTTGTCAGGCTCTGATCATAAAGCGAAAATGGCCTCGTCTGCAGAGTGCGGCGACGATTGGCGTAATCGCATCAGATTGACTCCAAGACATTATGCCTATCTCAGGATTTCCGATGGATGCGATAACCGGTGTACTTATTGTGCCATTCCTGGTATACGGGGAAGGTTTCACAGCCGGACGATAGAGAATATCCTGGAAGAGGCACAACAGATGGCCTGCGAGGGGGTAAAGGAAATTAATGTTATTTCACAGGATACTACCTCGTACGGTGTTGACTTGTACGGTAAACAGCAGTTGCATGTATTATTGGAGAAACTTTCAGGGATAGATGGTGTTGAATGGATACGGATACTCTATACCCATCCAAGGCATTTTTATCCAGAGCTTATTCATGTTATAGGTCGGTCTGATAAGATATGTAAATATATCGACCTCCCTATTCAACACATTAATGACGCTATTCTCAAGGAGATGGGGCGGGGAGTGACACACGCACATATAGAGAGCCTGATTGGTGATTTACGAAGCCACATACCCCGACTATTTTTGAGAACCTCAGTTATTGTAGGATTTCCTGGAGAAACCGATGCACACTTTGCAGAGCTTTTAGCATTCATAACAAGTGCAAAATTTGAAAGGTTGGGGGCATTTATTTATTCCAAAGAGGAAGGTACTCCTGCTGCATCCCTTAAAAAGCAGATACCTAAAGAGGTAAAGGAACAGCGGTTAAAGGAAATCATGCTCGCACAACAAAAAATTGTTTTGAAAAAACATAAAAATCTGATGAAAAACACCATCGCTGTTATTGTTGATGAGAAGGATAGGACGGGCAAAAAATGGTTGGGCAGAACTTACGGGGACGCACCTGATGTAGATAGTAAGGTAATTATACAGGAAAATCATTTGAAAATTGGTGATATTAAAAATATGATGATTACGGGCACTGTTGGATATGACCTGATAGGAACGATAATTCAGCACAAGACGTAAAGGGAGCAAAAGAAGATCTGTAGTGATAAAGAATAGAATAAAGAGAATTAGCAATACGGGACGGGTTCACGAGTTGGGGTGGGCGTGAAATACCCATACTTCTTTTCCCTTCTTTATTTTTTAAAGCTTTGCGTTCTTTTTCGTCTTTGCGGTGGGGTAAATTGTTTCAAAAATAGAAAAGAGGAATGAATGAGCTCATTTGATTTCACAAAGTGTACGGCATTCAATCTACCCAATCGATTAACTTTATTAAGGCTATTGCTGGCCATTGTGTTTTTCATATTCCTGTCATATCGTTATTACAATGTTGCTCTCGGTGCATTTTTATTCGCTTGGTTAACCGATTGGCTGGATGGGTATTTGGCGCGTAAAAAAGATCTCCTCACGGATTTTGGGCGTATTGCAGATCCGTTTGTAGATAAGATTATTGTCTGTGGCGGATTTATATTACTCATACAGCATGGTCAAGATATCATTCCGCCGTGGATGGTGGTAGTAATTGTAGCGAGAGAATTTTTGGTTAACAGTCTCAGAAGCTATTCAGAATCAAGGGGGATTGAATTCGGGGCAACCATATGGGGGAAGGCAAAGATGTTTGTCCAATCGCTCACCATTAGTCTCATCTTGCTATTCGTCGCATATCTCAATCATCTGGTAGTCATCAAACAGGGGATTATTATTATGCTCTGGCTCACCGTAATTATCACCTTGGTTTCGGGGATCAAATATATGGTTAAAGCTGGTCCTGCGATCCTGGCAAAATAGCGGCTTGAGTTTGTTTATTGGGATTTATTGTTGTTTGGTATTCATTTGGATTGATGACAGAGAGGGTAATATATTTTGCTAAAAAATAAGTGTTTAGGTACTATCCTCCTTCGAAACCCTCTTTAAATACCTCTTCTAAATTTACGATAAAATCCTTTAAAACTTTAGACTTAATGGTTCCGTGTTCACCTTCATCCATATAGCATTGCGTATAAATCTTTCTTCTCATAGACGTCTCTGTATTGAGTAGATGGAGAGACTATTTCCACAAATAAGTCGGCCGGGCCAAAACCCTCTTTTTTCTTTTATTATCGGTGTCATCTTAATTCCTCCCGCCTATCTTGAAAATGCATAGTGGTTCAGTTACACTTAGCAACAGAAAGAACGCAAAGTTTATAGAAAAAAATTATCTTTGAGAGAAATGTTCTCTGTGGTTTGATACTTCCAGGGTTGATATTTTTTTATGCTACTTTTACCTCAATACACATCTTTATTGCAGCGTTTAATTCTTTTAATAAATCTTCGAGGTTAACGGGATTAATCTGCACTGCTTGTCCGAGGCTGATTGTTCTGGCAAGGGTATTTCTGAGGACAGGATTTTTTAGTTGTTTGAACCCGAAACCAACCAAAATATCAAGAGTTTGAGGATACTGCTTGATGAGTTGGTAGACATTGGTACTGGCAGTTGCGATCTTAATTTGATCAGAAGACTCTTCTTCCGTGTCAAATTGCATGGTCTGCCATGCATTGATGCCAAAGCAGAACATGGCTGCATATTCAAGAAAGCCGCTGATTCCCATGAAGGCATAGACTTGAGGATAAAGAAGTGTGGCAATTGGTTGGGCGGTAACCCTGAACATACACCCAATATTTATGAGTATAAAGGTTGCATTAAGGAGTTTTGTACTGCATAATTTTACCCCTTTACTCAAAGGAATCATCTTGGAGGCGCAGCCAAGTATCATCATACTAATGAACCCAACGAAGATGGCATGCCGGTAGGCGCCAAACAAGGCATGAGGCACCTGTTCTCCCGATAATGCCTCGTAAATCGTAAAAGTCAATAATGCGGCTTCCGAAATAAACAACCAGATGAGCGCAGCCCTGATATATTTTCTAAATCCAGTCGGTAAATTGGTTGGGTTTTTAACCGTCTTTCTGCTGTCAAATAAATTTAAATTATAGATAAATAAAAATACCCCAAATGTCTCTAGTATCCCCGCCAGGCAGAAAATTACCGTAAAAAAACCATGCAGATTCGTAGTATATTCTCGGTAAAATCCGGATATCGTTTTTAAGGCAATCGAGATATTCAATACATATAAAACATATGTGTTAATTTTTCTGTTTGGTTCCTGTATACCCAGAAAAATTGGCAAGGTCTTTGTGAATATCCCGATAATAACCATACAGGCAAATCCCACGATCTGTATATGCCGAATAGGGTTTTTAAAAACATCTGGGATGTCAATATTTCCCACAATATTAAAATGAAAGTATAAAGCAACGAAGGCAATGGCCTGGAGGACGAACCAGAGATAACTGGATAGGAGAAACCCTTCGTAAATCTCAAATTTCTTTTTTTCTGAGGAAAAATATGTCATGCAAATAACGTAGATAAAAATCGCTATTGATGCGGCTTGAAATACACACCCAATCAAGGCAGGAATCTTAAAGAAAAACGAACCTGAGTAATATGCAATCGTCTTAAAGACAAAGGAGAGAAAGATGCCTACTACCATCAAAAAAAATGATTTGTAAGCCAACGGTGTGCTATAGAGCATGGAATTCCAAAATTTAGGCAAGGCAAAATATGATATGCCCATGATGAACAGGCCAACCCATCCGTACACCTGGGTATCACCGTGTGTTTCGATAAGTATCCAGGATACAGAAGTCATTGAATTCTGAAATGCCATATAGGCCAATAGCGAAGCCCCGTAAAGACACCCAGTGGAAAGCACTATGAGTATTGCCGCCTTTACGAAGATCTCATACACATGCTCAGTTTGGGGTTTTGTGATTACAACGTCACTATTTGAATCGACTTCTCCGTTGATAAGTTTTTGAAGGTCATCAATCAATTTGGCAGGGCTGATATTGTGCATCTTGGCGAAGAAAGAAAGGGGTTTGTCTGGGAGGATATTACCACCGCACATAATACCATAGGTCTCAAAGATGCGGCGGGTTACAGGGAATTTTTCAATAACATCTTTGACGGTATTTTCTTGCCGTATCCTTTCCATAAAAGCGGTTCCTTAAAGTTTCGTGTGAGACTATCACCCTCTTTGCAAAACAACAGGACAGAAAACATCTTGTAATTTATTTGGCATAGCGTGATAATATGAAACAATTGTTAACAAGTAATATATCAGACATGTAAAGTAGTGTCAATGACTTTCTATGAATCAGGTATTCAAGGATTAGTGCTAAAAAAGCGTTCTCATAAAAATCATGTTCTTTCTCAAATGGACGTATAACGTGGAAGATTGTTTTTTCCACGACCATGCCCATAGGTAGGAAGGGAGGGTGTCCACCCGCAAGCGGGTTTCTCATAAGGGATAAGTGCAATCTCGTTCCAATGAGATACCCTGAAGGTGTAATGTCGCCAGGAGAATAGGCGTTTTCACCTTTTTGTTTTGCTTAGTTCAATCTATTTTGTTATTTTTAATAAACAACATATTGAAATATTGGTTCTATTTAAATCCAAAGACGGGAATAATTCCCAATACATGAGAAGTATTGCACTAACAAATCAAAAAGGGGGCGTGGCCAAAACAACAACTACCGTAAATCTGGGCGCCTGCCTTGCCCACCTCGGTAAAAAGGTACTTTTGGTTGATCTGGATCCCCAGGGAAATCTCAGTTCGTGGCTAGGTCTGGACATCCATAATCTCGAACGGTCTATGTTCAACGTGTTTCTGGAAGAGGTCTATTTTGAAGAAATTCTTACGAAGACATGCGTTGAGAACCTGACCCTGGCGCCTGCCAATGTAGCGTTGGCAGGTGTTGAAAGGATTCTTGCCCACGAAAAAGGGAGAGACCTCATTTTGCGCAAACGGTTATTGCCTGTTGTAAACAAATACGACTATATTATGCTGGATTGTCCCCCTTCGCTGGGGCTAATTACTATCAATGCATTAACCTTTGTCAGAGAGGTCTTTATTCCTTTAGAAACAAAGGTATTGGCATTAAATGGTCTCGTAACCCTTATGAATACGGTACAAGTGGTAAAAGAAAGGTTGAATCATAACCTTGAGGTGACAGGGATCATTGCCTGCCGGTTCGATAGCCGGACAAACCTCAGCAATGAGGTGTATAATCAGATCAAAGAGCGTTTTAAAGAAAAGGTTTTTGATTCGATCATTAGAGAAAATACACGTCTGGCAGAATGCCCTATCTCCGGAAAGCCGATTACCCTCTACGCACCGGATAGCCCAGGCGCCGTCGATTACACGAATTTAGCGAAAGAGATGTTGGAAAGGGAAAAGACATAGTTTTGCTGAATCATTAACCTGTTTGATAAATCATGATTATGGGAGGATTCATAAGATATGTTCAAAGATGAATCTTCGAACATCGTTTCAAAATAGAGTCATACCGTTTCTCACTCATTTCCTGTTGCTAATACTACAAAGATCACCATGAGGCAGTAAGTGAATCATGCCCCTGTAAAATATTAACAATTTTCACACTGTCCTCAGATGCAATCTGAGTATGGCATCTATTTTGCTTATGTATAATTTTTCAGGTTTAACGACATGCACTGAAATGACCTTATGTGAGCACCCTTATTTTACTAAAAACCATTATCAAACCTATTATCGATAGTGAATCCTAAACAGAAAAGATCAATGAATGGTTTAATTTGCTCTATGGTAAGCCACAGTGGGATTATGGTATTTTGGTTTGTACTCATATGTACATTCTCTGCACTATTAAAAGTTCCTATGGTTGTTGCCGCAGAAAAAATTGCGGTTTCCAAATACAATTGGTCAGGTAATGTGGGAGAATTAATGGTAGTTGCCAGTGAAACAATTGCGGCTTCCAAAGCGACGCATGTCGATGAAAATACAGTTATTATAATCAGAAGCCAACAAATTGCAGCTTACAATGAAGCGATTAGCGGGTTCGAAGAAGGATGCAAGGAAAAAAATATTTTCATTAAGGCAATTTATGACTTAAAAGGAGATACAGAAGAAGCCAAAAAGGTTGTTCAAGCTATCAAAGGTGGAAAGCCTAAGCTTATCTTAGCCGTAGGTGTGCTTGCGGCAACCCTTGCTAAAGATCAGTTTCCTGATATCCCCATGATATTTTGTATGGTGATTAATCATGAGCGCTTTAATTTACACGGAACGAATATTACGGGTATTTCTTCTGAGGCTTCACTTGAGGACCAATTTGCCCTTCTCAAAGAGATTCTTGGTTTACGAAAAAATGTAGGAGTCTTGTATGACTCAAAAAAGACGGGAAAAATTATCTCTGACGCAACGAACGTGGCTGGAAAATTTGGAATTAATCTTTTTAAAATAGAGGTGTTATCTGAATACGAGGTCTCATCCGCGCTAAAAAATAATATCAATAAAATTGATGCCTTGTGGATAGTGCCTGATGGTACGGTAATCACAAAGGATTCAGTTGAGGATATCGTTAATAAAACCTCAAAAAATCGCCTCCCTACATTTTGCACTTCAAGCGCAATCGTTAAAGCAGGGGCATTGATTTCCATTTCTCCGGATTATGCATACACGGGTAGGCAGGCAGCTCAAATGGTACAAACGCTGTTAAATGATCCGACGAAAACTTCGTTAGGTGTTAAACGGCCAGATAAATTGCAGATAACCTTAAACACCCAAACCGCTAAGATGATTGGAATAAAGCTGTCAGTTTTTAAGGCTTTTCCTGATATAGTGTTATTTCCATAATTTAGAGATTCCATGATGGGTATCCGCACAAAAATTATTGCTTTTACGAGTACACTGACAATTGTCATTGCCACCCTTAGTTGTATATTATTTTTGCTACATACAAAAAGGCAACAAGAGAAGGCGCTGAAAAAATTTGGGGAGTCCCTTGTTATACTGCTTGCTCAGGACAATGAAGTCAAATACGCCCTGAGCTATACTCAGCAGGCGTTTCTTGACACCCCCCTCAAAATGATTCAATCGCTTGACAGGGAAAAGGAAATAGGTTACTGGCGTATATCAAATATTCAATCGGTATTGGTTGCAGGAAATGCCCCCTGGCTTTCTATCGATATGGAAGAAATTCCTGCCAAAAAGGGCTCAGAAAATCATGAAATACTGATGACTACATGCAATCTTCCCTCCTTAGAGGATGTGTTTTATGATTTTTCTATACCTGTTTTTGAGAAACAAACTTTCTCAGAGGAGTCATTTGCAGCACAGGTTTTAGATGAAGTCAAGATAAACGTTGAACAAAAAACTCTGGGTTTTGTCCAGATAGGTATCTCTTCACATAAATTAAAAAGAAGGATAAACGGGATCGTTTTGCGAAGCCTTTTCCCCATTGGATTAATAATAATTTTAGGTGGGACATGTATTACCATATTTCTTACAAGATACCTTGTTTTACCATTACAACAAATGGCAAATATGACTCTTGATATTAGTAAAGGCGACCTCTCGCAAACAGTGGAAGCCCGTTCCAGAGATGAGATTGGACAACTTTCCGTGAATTTTAACAAGATGACCCGTTCGCTGAAGACATCATATGATGATCTGAGGAAGGAAATTTCTGAACGTAAGAGGGCAGAGGAATTATTAGAGTATCGGGTCAAAATGGAGAAACTTATAGCGGCTATATCAACGAACTTTATCAACCTGGCGCCAGATGAGGTTGACATTGGGATAAACCGTTCGTTGAAATTGATGGGAGAATTTGGAAATGTTGACCGCACGTATGTCTTTCTGTACTTGGATGGCAACGAGAGAATGGATAATACCCACGAATGGTGTGCTGAAGGAATTGATCCCCAAATTGAAAATCTCAAAGGTGTTCCCGTTGACTATTTTCCCTGGGGGATGGAAAAACTGAAGCGTTTCGAAGTTATTCATGTTCCCCGGCTGAGTGATATGCCCGATTGTGCCCATGCAGAAAGAAAACTGGTACAATCACAAGCAGTTCAGTCATTTGTAATTGTTCCTGTGGCTTACGGTGGAACGCTTGTTGGTTTTTTAGGATTTGATTCGGTACGGACGGAAAAAACATGGACAGAACAAGATATTAATTTGCTCAAAATAGTAGGTGAAATCTTTGTCAATGCCTTAGAACACAGACGCAAGGATGAGGCATTGCGAACGTTAAACAGCGACCTGGAAATGCGTGTTAAGGACCGTACGTTCACACTTTCGAAGACTAACGAACTTTTAGAAGCGGAGATCCTTGGACATAAAAGGGCGAAAGAAGAATTGAGAAAGTATGAAATTCTCATTTCGCAAATGGCTGATTTAGCATATATCTGCGATACACAAGGAAACATATTGTTTGTAAATCCTGCCTTTGAAAAACTTACCAATCACAAACCTGATGAATTCGTGGGGAAATCATTTGCGCCGCTCTTTGACGAAGAGAACTTGAAAACAGGGATGGAATATTACACAAAGACATTGAGAGGGGAGAGTCCAAGATTTGAGGTCTGTTTTAAGGATACGGGAATATTATGCGAATATAAAAATCTTCCGTTAAGAGATGATCAGGGAAGGATCATGGGAGTTATTGGTATTGCCAGGGATATAACCGAGAGAAATCGAATGGAGAATATGCTGCGGGAAACAAACCAAACCCTTCAGACAATCATTCACGCTTCTCCGTTGGCCATTACTGTGCTTGATTCACATGGGAATGTCAAGCTCTGGAATCCATCCGCAGAGCGCACATTTGGCTGGACAGAACGAGAGGCGCTTGACCATATCATTCCCTTTGTGCCGGAAGATAAGATGGGTGAATTCAATACCCTGCGTAATAGGGTATTGAACGGAGAATCGGTTAAGGCGGAGGTATGGAGGCGAAGGCGAGATGGTTCTCCGATTAATATCAGTCTGTCAGCCGCCCCGCTGTTTGATTCTTATGGTAACATTGAAGGTATCCTGGGAATCATTGCAGACAACACCGAGCGTCAAAGAATGATGGATGCCTTACGACAGGCAAAAGATTACGCTGAAAATCTTATTGAGACAGCGAATGTGATGGTTGTTGGCATTGATGTGATGGGCGCTATTCAAATATTTAACAAGACTGCAGAAGAAATTACGGGTTATAAAAAAACCGAGATTATTGGTAAAAATTGGTTTGAAGTGATAGTGCCAAAAGACAAACAGCCCTTTACCTGGCAAGTATTTGCCAAATGGCAAGCAGGTGAGCAGATGCCAAAAACCCATGAGAATTCTATTATTACGAAGTCCGGCAGAATGAAATACATTTCATGGCAGAACAGTGATGTGCTGGAGCAAGGAAAGATTATGGGGATGATTTCCTTTGGGATAGATATTACCGAGCAAAAGCGAAGAAAGGCATTGGTCGAGCGGATACGCCTGACGTCATTTGTTAAAGACATAAGCATTTCCCTTGCCGAAGGCACGACCTTGCATGAAATACTGGACCAATGTGCTAAGGCTGTAGTTGATTATCTTGATGCAGCATTTGCCCGTATCTGGACACTCAATGAAAAGGAAAATATAATGGAATTGCAGGCAAGCGCTGGCATATATACACATATTGATGGTCCTCATAGTCGAATCCCTGTTGGCAAATTCAAGATTGGCCGTATTGCCCGGGAATGTAAGCCACATCTGACAAATTCCATCATCGATGACGAACAAATCAGCGACAAGGATTGGGCCAAACGAGAAGGACTGGTCTCCTTTGCCGGATATCCATTGATTGTTGAGGGACGTCTGGTGGGAGTTCTTGCGATGTTTGCTTGCAAGCCGCTTACGGAATTTACCATCAGGGCTTTGGCCTCCGCATCGGATATCATTGCGATCGGTATTGATCGTAAGCAATCTGAGGAAGCGCTCCGTTTGAGCGAAGGTAAATACAGGATGCTGGTTGAAAATCTTCCGCAAAGGATTTTTTATAAGGATAAGGATTCACGGTATGTGTCTTGTAATGAAAACTATGCAAGGGATTTGAAAATCCGCCCAGATGAAGTCGTCGGAAAGACGGATTATGATTTTTTCCCTAAGGCGCTTGCCGAAAAATACAGGGCAGATGATAGAAGAATTATGAACTCAGAAAAAACTGAGGATATGGAAGAGAAATATATCAAAGATGGACAGGAATTAATTATCCACACGGTGAAAACCCCCATGAGAGATGAAAAAGGTCAAATCAATGGTGTGTTAGGCATATTCTGGGACGTTACCGAGAAAGTAGCCTTGCAAATGCAGAGCATACGCTCTCGACACCTGGCGTCTGTGGGTGAACTGGCGGCAGGTGTCGCTCACGAGATCAATAATCCCATAACGGGTATTATCAATTGCGCCCAGATATTGATTAACAGAAGTGAAAAGGGAAGCAATGAACATGATATTGCCAACCGAATTATAAAGGAGGGGAATCGTATAGCCACTATCGTTAAGACCCTTCTCGATTTTGCCAGGCCACCTGACAGAAAAGAACAAAGGGGTGTCTTTCATGTCTCTGAAATATTGTCTGATACCCTTGTTCTCGTCGCTACCCAGTTAAAAAAGGAACATATTAAATTATTTGTGCATATTCCCCAAAAACTTCCAAAAACAATTGTTCACGCACAGCAAATTCAACAGGTTTTTTTGAATATCATCAGCAATGCACGATATGCCTTGAACGAGAAATACCCGGAAACGCATGAAAATAAAATTCTTGAGATTCGAGGTGAAGCAATAATGTCTGATAATGATCCGTATGTAAAGATTAGTTTTTGTGATGGGGGTACTGGTATACCTGCTGATATTTTAGAAAAAATAATGAATCCATTTTTTACCACGAAGCCAAGGGGGAAGGGAACTGGGCTTGGTTTAAGCATCAGCCAAAGCATCATACGTGATCATGACGGTAAACTTCTGATTCATGCGGCTGAAGGGGAATTTACCAGGATTGAAGTTATTCTGCCGGCAGTATAGAAACTATGACAGGATTTAACATGCGTCTCTGTTTTAAGAATGTAATAATGAGGTTCTTCAGAAACCTTATTTCTTCAAAAGGCAACGGAATGCTTTTTGCTCTCCTTACTGGTATAAGGAGGGGAAGATGAAAAAGAAAATTCTTGTAATTGACGACGAAGAGAATATCAGATTTACCTTTGAAAGCTTTCTTTTTGACGAGGGATATGTGGTGTCGACTGCCAAAGACCTTAGTGAGGCTTTGTCGGCAATTGATGAATCAATTTTCGATTTGATATTTGTAGATATTCTGTTGGACGGTAAGAGCGGTATTGAAATCTTGAGATATATTAAGGGAAAGAATCTCAATTGCCCTGTTGTCATGATTACGGGCTCTCCAGATGTTGAAACTGCCTCAGAAGCGCTTCGGTTGGGCGCCTTTGACTACATTCCTAAGCCTGTGCTACAAAATACTTTATTGCGTGTGACAAAGGTGGCATTACGGCACAAAGGTGTGATAGATGAAAAGGAGAAATATCGGACAAACCTGGAGGCGATATTCAGGAGTGTAAAGGATGCAATTATCACGGTAGATAAGGATTTAAACGTTGTTGAAATGAACGAAGCCACCGGACAAATCTGCAATTTATCTCGCACCTCTGCCGGAAAGATGCTTAGTACCGTCCAGAAATATTGTGCTAAAAGATGTTTCGATACCCTTCAGGAAACCATTCTAAAAAAACAACCTTTTGAAATATCCAATCTTGAATGCAAACACATCAATAAGCCGCATCAGGTCGTGAGTATTTCTACCTACCCACTCCTAAGCGATAAAGGTATATTTTCTGGTGCGGTTTTGATAGTAAGAGATGATACTCGTCTGATTGATCTGGAACGAGACATGAAAGAACGTCGCAAATTCCACAACATCATAGGAAAAAGCGATAAGATGCAGGCGATATATACCCTTGTAGAGGATCTAGCAGATTATCAGACTACGGTCTTGCTACTCGGCGAAAGTGGGACAGGGAAAGAACTGGTTGCCGAGGCAATCCATTACAGCGGGGCACGCAGTCATAAACCCATGGTTAAGGTGAATTGCTCAGCTTTATCGGAAAATTTGCTTGAAAGTGAACTCTTTGGGCACGTTAAAGGCGCCTTTACGGGCGCTCTTCAGGAGAGGATTGGTAGATTTCAGAAAGCAGAAGGCGGTACTATTTTTTTGGATGAAATTGGTGATATATCCCCCCGGATACAACTTCAGCTCCTGAGGGTATTGCAGGAGAAGGAATTTGAACGTGTCGGGGACTCGAACCCTATGAAGGCCGATGTCCGGGTTATTACTGCAACGAACCAAAACCTTCGTGAAAAAGTCAAGCGAGGAGAGTTCCGTGAAGACCTTTATTACCGTCTTAAGGTAGTGGAAATGAGCCTGCCTCCATTAAGGGAAAGGCGGGAAGACATACCGTTACTGGTAAATCACTTTTTGAAAATATTGAATAAAAAGTTAAACAAGGAGATTACCGCTTTATCTATGGACGTTCAGAAAATATTTATGAACTATACCTGGCCGGGAAATGTTCGGGAACTGGAACATACCCTGGAGCATTCATTTATCCTATGCCATCAAAGCGTCATTACTATAGACGATCTGCCACCCACGTTTAAAGAATTCACCGGAACTAAGGTTTCTCCCTTTAAAGATTCGAGAGCTGAAAAATCCCGTGTAATCCTTCGGGCACTTGAACAGTCTGCGTGGAACAAGACTGGGGCTGCACGGCTGTTAGGCATGAGTCGAAGGACTCTCTACCGAAAGATGAAAGACTACAAGATAGGAACACAAGAGAATAATTATAAAATATAGGATACCTATTTATCTGTTTTTTTAATGATGCAAGGAAAAAATAAAGTATGTCATGCAACCCTATACCTTATATCTTTTTCATGATGAAAAAGTGTGTCAT
>JAUQXU010000176.1 GCA_030837935.1 Candidatus Brocadia sp. | reverse complement strand
CCCGTAGGGATGAAATGATTATAGACGATAACATAAAAACCGACGATAAACCCCTAAGGGGTGATATAATCATTTTTCCGTGAAATACCCGGTATGTTCATTATGTCATCCCTTTGGGATTGGATGTTGTTTTCGGTTTTTTCATCTATAATCATTTTACCCCTTCGGGGTTCTTGTTTTCACATTTTTAATAAATCACAATTAATGAACACGTTTAGTATAATAAGGCACTAAACAAGTATTATATGTACTAATAGCCGTATAATAAGACGGCTATTAGTACGGCTAAATCAATGTCATACCAGAAGGAATAAGGAAATGAAATGGGATGATGAAGCACAAGTTCATGAACTAATTGGAAGGTTTTGCGTTTGCTTTGAGCAGGCTTGCCGGTCAATGGAAGTTTGTATTCGCACAATCCTCGACAATCAGGGTCTTACTAACGAACGGGTTCACGAGATTCTGCTGGCAGACTTTACCGCTGAACCCCTTCGCAGATTGCTTCAGAACCTGGTTGGGGAAGTGCTGGTGAAGAACTCACAAGACGCTAAACTTTGCTCAAAAGTTTTCAACAAAGTTCAAGAGCTAATCAGCGAACGAAACGACATTGTGCATTCTAAGTGGTTCACTTTCGGCATAAAAAGTGACGTCGGGGCCAAGGAAGTAATAACCTTTGGTGAGAAGCTACATGCAAATATGAAAGGGGCTGCCACGAAAAAGCTAAAACTCGATCGGACTACATTGGAGAAAGACATCGCGAAATGCAAAGAGGTCAGCACCTTATTGGCGCTGCTGATGCGGTGTCTTCTTGGTTTGCGAAGGCTTGATGAATGCTTTCAGTTAGACAAAGGTCTGCTCACTTGGAAGAAAGATGCCCTTAAGCCCGTAAAACTGAACGTATAACAAGGCGCTGCGCCTGACCGCAGGAAACTGCGCCTGCGGTAGGTGAGCTTTAGCGTTGAACGAAACCGCTTCGTGGTAGTTATGAGTATAGAGATTGATTTGTTTGTTCTTTGAAAACAAGCATTTCAATAATGCATCCGTTTGATTTCCCATTATTTGCCTGACAAATGTAAATTTCCATACTAATTTTGTGAAGATCAGATATTACGGCCTGTTCAACAACCGGAATCGTAAGGCAAAGATAAGACTCTGTAAGGAGATACTCGGAGGTTCTACCGGTGATGAACTGGGGCTAAGCTGTACCAGAGAGATGGGAAGAGTCAGTACTACCAGTGTAGTAGGTGGCTTGACTAGCCCTAAAAGGGCATTGTTTCTGGTACCCCTTAAGGGACACTCTCGGCTTTATTTATTAATCAGGAATGCAATCCATTTGCACAGTACTCACATAAAATCCTCTTGCCCAAAAACGGATGACCTAAATAATTCTGCTTCAATCGACTATCTTTCTCCGTTTTTTAGGTATTCATATCGCATGATACGTGCACTCCCATATTGTATGTGATAAACCCTTATCCATCTTCGTCTCCTTCTGTTATTGTGCAAATTTCAAGCATTCCCATTTGCAGTTTGCAGAAGGAGACTTCTTTTGTAAATACTACATTAGACCACGACACGGGAAAATACATTGGAGATACTGTATATCGGACTGCAGGCTGTAGAACCCTGCATTCATCTGAATTAGGCATATTCACCTAACTGATAGCCTGCTTGAAGTAGGGGAAAAAGTGAGATTATTTTCTTGCTTTTTTATCAAAATAGTAGTTAATAACCTTTACACCACCAAAATCCAGTTTATTCACACCAATTCAAAAATGTGAGGAACGATGAGAATTCTGCCGGGTTTAAAATTTTTCATTATTTTCTTATGTTGCTGTGTGGGGATATTTATCGGTTTATGCTGCTATACATTTTATTATGCAAATGGGGCATCTTACCTTTCCAACGAGCCTAAGGCTTGCGTTAACTGCCATATCATGCGTGAACAGTATGATGGTTGGCAAAAGGCGAGTCATCATGCTGTTGCAACGTGCAACGATTGTCATATACCGCATGAATTTGTATCTAAATATTTAACAAAGATAAAAAACGGTTTCTGGCATTCGAAGGGTTTTACCTTGCAGGATTTCAGTGAGCCGATTCGGGTCCTGTCAAAAAATCGTGTCATTTTACAAAAGAATTGTCTGTATTGTCATGGAGAATTCGTGAGTGAGATTGCTGCCCATCCGGGCAACGACCGGCAAATGCTGGATTGTATCCATTGTCACAGTAGTGTCGGGCACGGTCCGGCGCGCTAGATTGAGGAGAAATTAAGCCATGAATCGTCAATCGCCAGTTCATTTTCGATATAGTGCAAAGATTTTCTATTTGTTCATAATTCTTGTGGTCGCTGCAGCGACGGTGGGAGTTATTCTTCTGTTACAAAATGTCACCCAACGCAAAGAAGAGGCGAAACAACACGTCTTTCGCGTAGTCGAAGTGACAGAGAATACCATCGATCCTGTAGTTTGGGGTAAAAATTATCCACGTCAATACGATGGGTACCGCCGGACAGTCGATACAGAACGGACCAGACACGGTGGAAGTGACGCATTCAATAAACTTGAAGAAGACTCGCTTTGGCGTGAGATATTTAAAGGATATGCCTTCGGTGTGGATTACCGGGAAGACCGTGGCCATGCCTACATGCTATCTGACCAGGACATAACGGAACGCATCAAAATAGTCAAACAGCCTGGAGCATGCCTGCACTGTCACTCATCTATCCTCCCTGCTTACCGTGAGGCTGGGATCAAAGCAGGTGTACCAGCGGACGAAGCCCATCGGCAGGAACAAATTATGAAAGGTTTTGAAATAGTCTGTGCCATGCCGTATGACGAGGCCCGCAAGATGGTTTCCCATCCTGTATCATGCGTAGATTGCCATGATCCGGACACCCTGCAATTACGCGTTACCCGCCCTGCCTTTTTCAATGCAATTCGGGTATTAGCCAGTTCTGATTATCCGTTATCTCATTTACCCAGCATTGAACGCTGGCGTAAAGACGGGCGCAAAGGCGAGTATGATGTTAACACCATGGCAACACGACAGGAGATGCGCTCATTTGCCTGCGGTCAATGCCATGTGGAGTATTACTTTAAAGGTGAAGGCAAATTCTTAACGTATCCCTGGCAGAAAGGTCTAAGGGTAGACCAGATCGAAGGCTATTATGATGAAATGGGTTTTAAAGATTGGACTCACAAAGCTTCTGGTGCGCAGGTACTCAAAGCACAACATCCTGAATTTGAAATGTGGAGTCAGGGGATTCATGCCCGCAGCGGTGTGGCATGTGCGGATTGCCATATGCCTTACAAGCGGGAAGGCGCAATCAAAATCAGCGATCATCATGTGCGTAGCCCGTTAATGAACGTTTCCAATGCGTGTCAAACCTGCCATCATTTTAGTGAGTCGGAACTCAAGGCGCGTGTCGAATTGATTCAGGACCGCACGAGAGACTTAATGGGTCGTGCTGAGGTTGCGGTTGTTGCACTCATTCACGATTTGCAACGGGCGCAAGAATCTGGAATATCTGCCGAACAATTGAAAGCAGCGCAAGCCTTACATCGTAAGGCTCAGTGGCGATTGGACTTTGTAGCCGCAGAAAATTCAATGGGCTTCCATGCCCCCCAGGAAACTGCACGTATTCTGAGCGAGGCAATTGATTATGCACGACAGGGGCAGATTGAGGTATTAAAATTGGAAAAATTGGCACATTGAAGCAATAATTTCTTATAAGATACATTTGCTGCTCTTACTTCTTCATAATGTGTCTTCTCCGTGAGCCAACTAAAGTTCATCGTCGCCTGATACGGATGAATAACCAGACAATCTGTTATGCGGCCTGAACAGGTTGCCGTCTGGTGATGATATGAAATAGAAATGGATTCACCATGATCGACAGCATTGCCCCTGCTAAGATTAGATTCTGCCCTTCTGGCGGAAGCAGACCAAGGCTGATACCCAGCCCGGCGAGAATAAAAGAGAATTCGCCAATCTGTGCCAGTGCCGTAGAAACGGTCAGTGCTGTGTCCGCAGGATGACGCAGTGCCCGCACAATACCGAATGCGGCCAGCGATTTGCCAATGACAATAATCCCCAGCACTGTGAGCACCTGAATCGGCTGTCGCAACAGGATACCCGGATCGAACAGCATTCCGACCGCGACGAAAAAGGGTACAGCAAAAGCATCCTGCAATGGCCTCAAATTGGTTGCCACGCGGTGGCCCAAATCTGACTCGTTGATGACCACGCCGGCAAAAAACGCTCCCAAAGCCAGCGAAACCCCGAAGAGCTGAGCTGAGCCATACGCCACGCCGAGAGCGAGAGTGACAATGGCCAGCGTAAACAACTCTCGTGAGCCGGTGCGCTCCACGCGTTTCAGTAGCCATGGGAAAAGGCGCGTACCCACGAAGAGCATCAATATGATAAACACAATTACCTTGCCCATCGTGAGGCCGAGTGTAATCCACAGGTTTCCTGACGCGGTGCCGTGACCCTCACCCAACACCTGCCCGCCTAGCGGCTTGGCGAGTGCCGGAAGCAAGACTAAAGTGAGCACCATCACCAAGTCTTCGACAATGAGCCAGCCGACGGCAATGCGACCATTGTCAGACTCAAGGCTGTGCCGCGCCTCCAGTGCGTGCAAGAGGACGACCGTGCTGGCTACCGACAAAGCCAACCCAAAAACCAATCCTGCCCCAAATGACCAACCCCATAATGACGTGACGGCGACACCCATCGCCGTCGCTGCCGTAATCTGCGCAACTGCACCGGGCAACGCGATGGTGCGTACGGCCAAAAGGTCTCGCACTGAAAAGTGCAGCCCGACACCAAACATGAGCAAAATAACGCCAATCTCAGCAAGTTGTGGAGCAAGCTTCACATCGGCGACAAATCCGGGTGTGAATGGTCCCACGGCGATACCGGCCAGCAGATAGCCGATCAGTGGAGGCAGATGCAGATGAACGACAATGAAACCTCCGGCGAAGGCAAAAACCAAACCGACGGCAATGGTAGCAATAAGCGAATTCTCGTGCGGCATTTTATTGTAAGACCAAAAGTTTGATGAGGGACTTTAGCTGACGAGCATCAACATTAAGTAGTCATACGAATAGCCGTAGAATAAGATGGCTATTAGTACCTATAATTCCTTTGCTGTGACGTATTATTGCCCGTTTGGGCATATAATAACGTTTGTATACTATGTGCTGATATAGTAAGTAATTGGCAAGACGATGTCAAGTTTTTAATGAATGAAAACTCATCTGGCAAGAGTAAATAATTACTTGGTTGGACACATAACATAAAAAAGCAAAACCCCTTCTCCTTTACCGGTTTTTTTGATCCTTTATAAAAAGTAACCACTCTCCTCCCTTTTTACCTTTTCATTTCAAAAATTTCTATATTTTCGTACATCTTACATAAGTCTGTGTCTCCTGTCCATTAAAGAAGATGCAGAACGGTGAATGGCAAATGTGACCTCTACTTTCGTTTTCTGAAGGATACGGGCAAGTGTAGCATGGAGCGTTGCCCTGTCATCATCGAAATCACCATGACTTTTTGTCGTTGAATGATCCGGAGAACCCGTATCGGCATTGTTCGGTGAGAGAACCCACTGGAATTTTTTGGTACCGATATGTTTCATGATATCCTGATCATCTCTGATAAATTTTTCCATACCAAGGAGTGCTTCTCCGTCGCGGAATAAAGGGATGCGCGGTTTTTCTTCAAAGGCATTGGATACTAAGTAGAGAAGTGATTTATGATAAATAGATGCACAATGATCATCCTGTTCTGCTTTGTCCGTAAGGGTAAAAAGGGCAAATCTTTCAATGCCTCCGTTTTGAATTGCTGGCATATAGGTTTGCTTGAATAATTCTATCGTACATGCTGGCGCCCAAAGGGTGCATGAGGAGACCTTAAGTCCATAGCCTTTTTTCCCCTTCAATGGTCCTGATGTTATCTTCCCTTGCCCGGTCAGTAATTGGATAAGAAGTGCATGAAATATAGCTCCGGCGCTATGCCCGGCTACGTGAATCTCAACAGATGAGTCTTTTGATAATAATTCTGCCAGATATTTTATTGCGATACGCGCACCGCCCTGCGATTCACATGTTGCACCCAAAGCATTTTCTTTCATTTCACCCCATATGAGATTTCCACCAAGCATTCGAGTGACTGGCTCCAATGCATCATCTAGCCGGTCGAGCATAAAATCCTTTGACTCGTCAATAAAGCCTTCGGGACGGCGCCTGCTCACTGCATCTTTCAGTAAATTGGTCAGTGTCGTCCAAAAATCACTCTTCCAGATAAATGCAAGCGGATAAACTTCGGATTCTAATAATGCTGTGCGGTAATCTGCAACACGTTGTATAGCAGAATATTCATTAGTAAGCCCTCCATGGGCATAAAGAAGGATTCGCTTCTTGCTCCAATTCTTTGTAATCCGTGAGAAATCCTCACGGAAGATTGACGCAACTTCGGCTTCTGATGTACCATAGGTACCACTTCCCCGGAGAAGACCATCATTGCCAACACTAATGATGTGGGAATGGAGGTCCTGATAGGCATACGTTTCTGATTGCCGGGCTATAGCTGACTGACTCGCAGCGACAGCCTCAGGTGTGCGCAAGATAACCGGAGCGCCTAATCGGGCTACCCAGACATCGGTACCATGGTTCAACCAATCATCATACGTAATTAAGGCAAAGCCTCCTTGCCCCCAATCCTCTCCCCAGGAATTTTGAATCCAAAAGCCCCGGTCATCAAAGGCTACAATAGCAAAGGCATGTCCACCAAGAATCTTACCATTGGGAGAGATTACTCCATCGGCACCAATTTTATTCCAGCCATCATGTACAAGAGCAGTTGCATAAAGAATTTCCACTTCTGCCAAAGCGGTATGCATGGCAACCAAATCCTTATGGTTAACCCTGAAATAGGCACCCAAAGGACGCTTTGCTGCATCCCTCAATCGCTCATCTGTCGTGATACTGTCTGGTTTAAGCGGATTGTATGGCCAGAGCGTTTCTGCACAAATCCCATGCTTGTGCCAACCCTTCATTGCTCCACGGGCACTCGACCCTTCATAATCCTCTCCTACCCATTCATCATAGCGTCTGGCAATTTCGTAAAGCATACGTGGACTTACCGATGTAGTATCTGGCACCACCTTACGCTTACGGAGAAGATAATTCGCCACTGTAGCTAAACCAAATCCGGTACAAGCCCCTTCAGTACCCTGGTCAAGAACTGGTACACACAATTGCTTATATTTATCAA
Organism: Candidatus Brocadia sp.; assembly: GCA_030837935.1. Lineage (GTDB taxonomy): Bacteria > Planctomycetota > Brocadiia > Brocadiales > Brocadiaceae > Brocadia. The sequence goes on along the minus strand of JAUQXU010000176.1, from coordinate 4,599 downwards.
GATCGATTCGAATTGGTACTTCCATCAATGTTGGTACATACATCTTATCACGAAAATCAAGCGCATCAGGACGTGCATCCAGGACACGCTTCCCCTCCTTTTTCTTTTTTGCCATGGTATTATCCCCCTTTATCAAAACAGTCGATTGTTATTTATACCCAATGTGTTCATTAGTTGTGATTTATTAAAAATATGAAACCAAGAACCCCGAAGGGGTAAAATGATTATAGATGAAAAAACCGAAAACAACACCCAATCCCAAGGGGATGACATAATGGACACGCCGGGCATTTCACGGAAAAACGATTATATCACCCCTTAGGGGTTTATCGTTGGGGTTTTATGCTATCGTCTATAATCATTTCATCCCTACGGGATTCATGGCGATTTCATTGAATAGTATTAAATCTATCATTAGGAATTTCAAAATAAAATCACACTCTATGAACCTTCTCAGTATAAAAGAACTTACTATTAACTTCACTACCGTAAAGGTATTAGCCGTCTCTTGATGGCGATGTCTTTGAGTCTAGCGATGGCAATGTACAACGGTTTGCAAGTTCCATGATCGCCAACATTAAGTATTTTATCCGTAGTTGAGCTACGGAATAAAACCGTACCGAAACTCGTGTATATTTTAAGGTTATGCGTTCGAAAGGGGCATATTTCTCCCCTTTGTACGGTAAAATACACTTCTCTATGGGATAAATCAAGGCAGAAATTACACCTTTTCGGGAGGAGAAAGAATGAGGGGGGAGTAATGTTTCTTTCTTTACCAGCCGTCCTTTTTCACAACAAGGGCATGTCTGCGGGTCAATCTCGGTAAGCTTGGTAAATAATTCCAGAGCTAAACCACCCGTTAGGGGGGGGCAGAATAGCAAAAGCTATGCTATAGTATTTACAGAAAAAAGTCTCTTTCTGCAAACTGCAAATGGAGAGTGTTCCTGATTAATAAATAAAGCCGAGTGTATCCCTTAAGGGGTACCAGTAACAATGCCCTTTTAGAGATAGTCAAGTCACCAGCTACGTTGGTGGTACTAACCAACAAAAAAAAAGGGTTGTGTATGAATGATTACACAACCCTTTTGATAAGTTATTTGGCGCCCTGCTATTTTACGAAACTACTGGTATAAAATCTCCCGCACTGCCACCGTCATTGTTATATACGGTTGGCATGTAAAACGTATTTTCTGCGGCCTGATCAATCTTTTGGTTACACTTCGGGCACCTTCTATTGTGTGGACCTCTGCTAATAAACTTCTTCCCACACATAAGGCAACTTCTTTCTGCTTTATCTGTGTAAACATTTTTTAGTGAAAGATTCTTTTCGTTATATTTTTTTTTAGTTTTACGTTTTAGTTTTTCTTTCTGTTGGATACTCATTGTGAACTCCTGGAAAGACTGATAATGTAAATTACAATTGATTTTAAAAACAAAACCATGCACAATAATGTTCCAAAATATTTTTTTATTATATTATTTGTCCTTCAATAAAAAAACCTTACTGCAAAGATATTGAAAAATCATCTTCGGCAGTAAGGCTGTCTTTATTACACTAATTCCCGATCTTTTAAAGACCCTTTACTTTGCGTCCCCTAGTTACCCAAGGTTTGCCTTTGTCGGTATGTGAAACGGTTAGTTATTTAATGCGGCTATTTTAAAATAATAACTTTTTATGTCAAGCAAAATATAAGAAATATTTCAAAAAACAATCACAAGAATCTGACGAAATAATGCTCTTGATTCTCAATACCTTGTGAAAATATTTCTCTTCTGATTTGTCTCTTGTTCATACACTTCCGAATAGTACAAATTAATTAAATATTTTTGCTTGTATTTAAATATGTGTGACGTATAATACTTAACTCGTAGTGCTTTTGTGCCACATGAGTTTATTGAACGGGGCGTAGCGCAGTTTGGCTAGCGCGCCTGCCTTGGGAGCAGGAGGTCGGAGGTTCAAATCCTCTCGCCCCGACCACTAAAAATATAGCTTTGCTAACGGCTCATTCCTGTTACCAGATTGCGCTTTTTTACAAAAAAGAAAATCTCAAACCTCAAATTCTTCCTTTACACGTTAAGGATTAGTATTTTAGAGAAAAATAATTGACCCGTTATATTATAAATTCATAACGGCCGTTGCATTTAAAAGTGAAATACGGCCTGCACACGATACAAATTACTAAATTTATACTGCTACGAGAATGCGATTTTTGTTCTGCCTGTTTTCTCCGCTTTGCAAAATCAAAGATGGTTACATAGTATAGTTACCATGGATTTGTAACCGTTTATTTGAAATAGGCGGTATTTAAATAATCTTAATATTGGCCACGTATCATTTCTACTGAAAGGAGCTTAAATACGAAGCAAATGTTAGAATTGGTTTATTTCTTTGATTTTTTAGATTTTTCTGCTTTTTTTGAAACCGTTTTTTTAACTATTTTCTTTGGTTTTGCCATGGGTGACGGACGACAAAGCATCTCACGCTTAGCGGCAAGCCGGCCGCAGGAATCGCAAACATACTTCAAATTAACAACCTTGGGCGCGCACACATGTCTGGGGTCGCCTGTTATCGTACCACAAAATTTACAAGCAACAACCTTCTTTGCCAGTATTGGCTTACAAAGGTGACCTTTGTCTGTTGTTGCCAAGCCACACGTCTGACACGTATAAACATTTCCCATATATTCCTTCCTTCCTTTCTATCCTGTTTGTTCGTGATTAGGACTATATAACAATAATATATAGTTTAACATATCTTCTTCATTTTGAAAGACTTTTCTCAGAAAGGGAATGGCCTCCTTAACATTTCCTTTTTTTAAAAATACCAAACCAAGATTGCCATACGCTGCAGCAAGATGATCGTCTAGCTGAATAGCCTTTCTATATTCTTCAATTGCAAAATCATATTGTTCATTCCTATAATAAACCGTTCCTAAATTATTATGGAGAGCAGCGTTGTCTGGATTGCTGTTAATGAGATATTTATACTCTGTTGCGGCACGACAATAATCACCTGTCTGCTTATATGCTAGCGCCAGGGCAGCTCGGATCTCATGATTTAATGGGAATTCATTGATCGCTTGATTATATGTTGCAATAGCCTTGTCATAATCCATTAAATCAAAGAATCTGTTTCCTCTTAATAGGAGGCGGGTGTCATAGGAAGTAGTTGTTACCCAACACCAGCCAAGGGAAGATAATGTTATCAACCCGACGGTCAACAACCTTCTTTTTTGTTGAGCGGTTTCTGATATAGGTACATACCTCTTCGCTAAGATGTTTATTATGAAAATGCCAAAACATAATCCCCATGCGGCGCCCAGAAATGTCTGAAAACTTCCCAGCCACTTTTGGGTGTAATATGCAGTTATTAATCCGCAGAATATAAGTAAGAAATCACAATACCAGCTATAATCACTGTGCCGCGGAACAAGCCACTTGATCCTACGGGTAATTGAAATTGCATTTAAGCCCCATCGGTAACTTAATGTATTGTTCTGACACGCGTTCTTACAAGCAAGGCATCGGATACAGTTTGGATTTACTACTGCATTGTGTTGTGCAATCTCCTGATGCACTTGAATTCCCATGGTGCAACTCTTCGTACAACTCATACAACCCTTACACGCATTAATCTTTCGAATGCGCCAAAAGCTCATATTGTCAAAGATTGCAAGCATGGGTGCCCATGGGCATACATATCGGCAAAATGCCCTTGACCCCAAAAGATAGATAAACAGAAAGGCATCAAAAGTAATAAAGGATGCGATAATAATGGGATTTCTGGGAAGGTCAACGGTCATTACCTGTGAGTCACCAAAACCTATGTGGAAATGCGGAATGCCGTATATAAGCCAGAATTCACCGATAGCGGTTAACGTCTTCAGAAGAAAGACGTACTGAATGACGTTTGCCTTTGAGTGGATGATGTGTGGGTGTATTCCGAGTTTATTGAGGATTTTTAACGCGCACTCTTGAAAGAAGGCAAAGTGACAGCCCCAACCGCAAAAAAGCCTTCCAAAAAAGGCCGTCATGATAGTCACAAAGATAAAGAACGCAGCGGCGGAGTTTAACAAGCCTATTCCAAAAAGGCTGACAATGCCATTGAGACTCAACGATCCGATTCGTTGATAGCCAAATTTATACCAGAGCACGACATGAACAACGATTAATATATTTATCAAAAACAGGACCAGGAATCGTTTCTTGTTGATGTTCATGGCACAGTAAGAAGTAAATAAATTATTTTTCTTTAAACGGGAACAATGATTTAAAAATACGTAACAGTTTAGTTATTTAAAAAAAACCGTGAAAAGCTCCGTTAGGAGCGATATAGTATTACCCTGTAAAAACATCTTTTTTTTGTAAGTTTTTTAAGCAGCATTTTTCATAATTCATGGGAAGATACTTCTTTTTTATCGTAAGTGATGCGCCTAAAATACGATATCCTTTTTTCAGTAACTTTATACCTCGTTGAACGGGGTATTTTCGATATGAGTCGATGCGCTCGGAGTTTTCTTAATTATTCTCGTTGTTTTTGAACTCATCTGTTTAAGTTCTTTTGCTGATTTTGTATCACCGAACAATTGTTTTTTCAAA
>JAUQXU010000175.1 GCA_030837935.1 Candidatus Brocadia sp. | reverse complement strand
TGCAAGACCTCTCTTTCTCTCCTCAGAAATAATGCCAGAAATATCGATAATGAGTATCTTGTCTTTTCCACTTCCAGAGACCGTCGTTTCCCTGAGCGGTTCAACCGATGGAACCAGGTAGACAGATATGAAACTACAACCTGAAGAAAAAAGCAGGCAGAAAACAAAAATAGAGATATGAGAAATATATTTGTTTTTCATAGAAATGCCATTGTAACGGTCTTTACTATGCTTGCAAGGTAAATTCTGATTTACAACATCCGAAAGACAAAGAAATCGAGCGTTTTCTGATTCTCCCAGAAGCCAAAACATCAGGAAATAGTTGTTTTTTATTGATATTATTCTTGCACGAATATTCTTTATGTGGTATATGTATTTTACATTACATATGAAGGCTTTGTTCATTGTACACCTTTCCAACTACTATGAGCTAAGCCTTTTTTATTTCCCGATACCCCAGGAAACATTTCTTGTACCATTCCAGGCATTTTCAAGGTATTAATGTAAAATTACCGGGATACCAAGTTGTTAGTGTTTTTAGTGGTATTAAAAGGAGAAGTTGCCAGAGACCAGATTTTAGTTAATGCTGAACAGATGCATGTAAAACTTTTATTTAAGAAAGGAGGTTCTTAATGAACACATTTTTTGTATGTCCCAAATGTGGTAATGATAAGGAATTCAACGTCTTTACCAGTAATTTTCAGGCTATCAAACAATCACCTGAACTTGGGAAGCGTGTAGACGAAAGTGATATATTACCCAGTTTGCGACACAACGATACGTATATTGAATGTAAGTGTTGTTTTCAAAGAATTGAATATGACAGTGCAGCAGCTACGGGTGAAAAGTACATCAAAATGACACAAAGACTTTTAAAAGCAAAACATACCACGTCAAATATGTCTTCTTGATTTTTGGATTACTTCAGCAGCCACATAGAGATCTTGAAAAGGTTCTTTTAAAAGACCTTTTCAAGAAATATGGGCTAAAACAACCGAACTACCGTAAATCTCCATAATATACAAATCGTTGTTTCTAAACCAATATTTCCTGCTATTGAATAAACGTCTATTACGTAAGGCAATTTAATTTTACAAGTCCTTCCTCGTTTAGATTCCCGGCGATATTGACAGTTACGGGTAAAAACAGTTTTACAATTTCAATGTTCGTTATCAGGTGCTGTGTAATCCTGGGTGTGATAAATTGTGATGTCCCTTTTGTAAGGGCGATGGGGATGATGAGCTGGTCGGCGAGATACTCGTCTACGACGCCTTTGGTTTTGAGGAAAGCGAAGAATTCATTACATGCCTCGTCAGCAACGGTTTCTGCTCGCTTACCAATTGCACCCAGTCCAAAATAGCAACATTGGCTATGTTCAAATTTTCCCACCAGGAGTAGCATTGTCCCCTTTCCAAGGGCAGGCGCTTCCTCTACCGTTATATCGTGGGGTATATTTCGCTCTAAAAATTTCATCTTTGCCTGTGCTTGTTGTCGGTGAGCGATAGTTATATCTAAATTGCTTACCGTGGACAATCCCTTTACCTGAATGAGTTTTCCTCTATTTTCGATTTGGAATGGATGTTGTGGCGTTGCCGGGTTTATTTGGGTAAATACCTCACCACCGCCCCGGGGGAAGTATCCTGCTCTCCATGTTTTTATCTCTGCATCAAAACCAATTTTTTTGAGGAAGAACAACCACTGCTGTGTGAGGTAGTCGACGCAGGGACTGTGACTTACGTGTGTACCTCCGATAATGGTGACTGTTGAGGGTCTGTTTGCCAGACTGAGCGGATAAAATATGGTTTGTAAAACAAGAGAAGCAGAGCCTGCCGTTCCAATGTCAAGACGATACGTGCCTGCCATTACCGCTCCCGGATAAAAAGTAAGATCGGTGGACCGGAGTTGGTTTCCAACAACCGCTGCATTACAGATTTGAGCGGTGGCATTGACCGCCTGAAGGTGCTGATAGCTGAGTCCCGGAGTTTTTCTGTTGGCCCGTATGTTGTATATCTCAAAAGGTCTTTGGGTAATGGCAGATAAGGAAAGGGCCGTACGCAAGATTTGACCGCCCCCTTCCCCAAACGAACCATCGATTCTGAGTATATCCTGCTGCATAAGTGTTTAAAAGAAAAGGGTAGGACTTTTTATGCCCTACCCTTTTTAGCATTCCAGATATGAGTGAAAAACCTATCTATGGTTTTAATTTATTGGGAGAACCCGCGGACTAATTTAACAAGATTATCGAGTTCAGCAAGATCAACTCCAAGGTCTGAAAGTTTTACATAGTTTGGATTCTTTGTACCATTGGTCATTGATTCTTTCATCTGCACATCAGTCCTGGATTTTTGATAATCTGCGCTGGAAAAATCTGGTACGCCAAATTGTTTTCCGGCCTCACTACCTTTTCCATCCTTAGCGTGGCATAATTCACAGGTATCTTTATAAATCTGATTTACATCTCCGGCTTGTGCGGTGAAGCCAGGAAAGCCGAAATATACGCCAAACATTGTTGCTACCGGAATTGCACAATATGTTAAAATCTTTTTCAACGAAAAATCCTCCTAAAAATTTACCCTTATTATTGAGACATCACGAGAAAATATATTTTAGAATACATTTCAAGGTTCTTTTCTGAAATACTCATCACCTCCAGTCGAATTTATTTCATTGCTGATTCTATAAAATGTAATACGTTCTTTAAGTCGCTTTTCGTAAAGGTTGGCACATGAGGATGTGTATTCGTTGTACTGGTAATCCTCAGGTGATGTTTATCCACTTTATTTTTCGATTTTTTTTGTTGGTGATTATTTTGGATTTCAATATACGGGTACCGCCAATGCTTGTATCCCTCGACAAGTACGATATCAATATCCTGATAATTACCTTCAATAATAGCTTTTATTGAAGGCGATTTTTTGTTAATCCTTTTTACGATTGCCAGCTTTTTTGATGAAGATATGGAAACTACGTCTGCCCCTGCGTCATAATGACGGTAAGTATCCTTTCCTTTATAATCGATTTCAAAGGAAGGAATATTATATTTAATGGTACCAATTTTATATCCCTTTTTTTTTAGTAAAGGTATAATAAGGCTAATAAGTGTAGTCTTGCCCGTATTTTGTTTGCCAATGATCGAAACGACAGGAATATATTTTGACAACGTTTATATATCGCTTATTCAGAACGTATAGCATCCATGTAAGAGACTTCGCAATATTATAATACAAAAATTAATCGTAGCATCTATTGAATATAGTGTCAAGCACTTTCCTTCAGGGGTGAATTTGTGAAATGTATGTTTTAAATCGGGTAAATTTGCTATATAATAGCGCACGTGTTTATATCCGTTTAATAGAAATTTAAAGTGTTTATAGTAAAAAGGAACAAATTCAGAGATATTTTCTGTTTATCATTTGTTAAATTAGGTTTTAATTTTAAGCAACGAACAATTTGTGGTGGAGGTATTCATGGAATCGGATGTCAAAAAGATTACAGAAAGGGTAAAACAGGAAAGTGATTTTGTGAATACCCTGATGTATGAGGTGGGAAAGGTGATTGTAGGGCAGAAATATTTAATTGAAAGGCTGTTGATAGGTATCCTCTCTAATGGCCATGTATTGTTAGAAGGTGTACCCGGACTTGCTAAAACAATGTCGGTTATGACCCTTGCCAAGGCAATGCATGCTGGTTTTCAACGGATACAGTTTACGCCGGATTTACTCCCTGCCGATTTAATTGGTACACTCATTTATAATCCTAAAAATGGTGATTTTGCTGTGCGTAAGGGGCCTATTTTTACCAATATTGTTCTGGCGGATGAGATCAATCGTGCGCCTGCAAAGGTTCAGAGCGCTCTCTTAGAGGCAATGCAGGATAGACAGGTTACTATTGGAGATCAGACATTTAAATTAGAAGACCCATTCCTTGTGCTGGCTACTCAAAATCCGATTGAGCATGAAGGTACCTATCCATTGCCTGAGGCACAGGTGGATCGTTTTATGTTAAAATTAAACATTACATATCCCGACAAAAAGGAAGAACGGGAGATTCTGGAACGCATGGCATTGACAAAAAAGGATTTCTCTATAAACCCCGTGATTTCTCCGGCAGATATTTTACGTTTACGTACCATAGTCGATGAGATTTATATGGATGATAAAATTAAGGATTACATTATTGATATCGTATTCGCCTCGAGGGATCCAAAGGCATATAATCTTAAATTGGAAGAATTTATAGAATACGGTGCATCCCCGCGTGCAACCATCTTTCTTACGCTTGCAGCCAAGGCACATGCATTCATAAAGGGGAGGGGATTTGTAACTCCTCAGGATGTAAAGTCAATAGGGATGGACGTGCTTCGTCACAGGATAATTATAACGTACGAGGCTGAGGCCGAGGAGATAAGCGCCGAAGACATTGTACAAAAGATATTTGATACGGTAGAGGTGCCATAATGAAAGCCATCCGGTAAAGCCGTTTAAACGGCTTTTTTGCGTGCATTTTGTAACCCCGGTGTTGTTTATTCAGTTGATACAAATGCAACATGAGTGGTATAGTATTACCCTGTAAAAACATCTTTTCCCCATTTTCATGAGGATAAGTTTTGGCAAGTTATTTTAACAACCCCCTTTATCCCCGTTTGGTAAGGGGGATTTGGTTGCGTCTCCGCTGCGCTATGTCATGATTTCAAAAGATATACTGAAAAAAATCCAGCAAATAGAGATTCATACTCGCCGTCTTGTCAATGAGGCATTTGTGGGTGAGTATCACAGTGTTTTTAAAGGACGGGGTATGGAGTTTGAAGAGGTTCGGGAATATCAGCCAGGGGATGAAATCAGAACAATTGACTGGAATGTGACAGCACGCATGGGTCGTCCCTTTGTTAAGCGTTATGTAGAAGAGCGGGAATTAACAGTGATGCTTCTTGTCGATGTAAGCGCTTCTGGAAACTTTGGGTCAGTAAAGCAATTGAAAAATGAAATTGCCATAGAGATATGTGCACTTCTGGCGTTTTCTGCCATAAAGAATAATGATAAAGTGGGCATGATCATGTTTACGGATAAAATTGAAAAATTTATTCCCCCGAAAAAAGGAGCAAAGCATGTGTTAAGAGTCATAAGGGAACTTCTGTATACCGAACCTAAGGGAAAAGGAACCAATATTTCCGTGGCACTGGAATACATGAACAGGATTTCCTCTCGTCGCGCCATTTCTTTCGTTGTATCTGATTTTATTGCAGATGATTATACACATGCACTGCGTATTGCAAATAAGAAGCATGATGTGATTGCAATTACTATTGTTGATCCCAGGGAACAAGAATTACCGAACGTGGGTTTTATCGAATTAAGGGATGCAGAGTCAGGCGAGATACTTTTGATCGATACGTCAAATCCATCGGCAAGAAAAGAATTTAGTGTTATAAATGGCAGGCAGAAGCAAGAACGGTCAAGATTGTTTCGGTCGATGGGCGTTGACGAGATTGTGATCGGTACGGGCAGGCATTATGTCGAACCTATCGTCCGTTTCTTCCGGATAAGAGAAAAGAGATATTAAAAAATTCGGTATGGCTATAAAGCGGCGTAACTTATTCCTGAATAGACCATTGATTTTGGTGTTGGTTGTCTATACACTGATACCATGTAGGGATATGGCAGTTGCTTTGGAAACTCAGGATTCAGAACGCAGCGTCGCGGTAGAGGCGACCGCACATGTCGATAAAAGCGAAATAACGATTGGTGATAAGATACAACTTGGAATTCGTGTAAAGTTCACCGGTGATATTGCCATACAATTCCCAGAATTTAATCAACATCTCGGTGTATTTACGGTAAAAGAAACAAACGTCTCCGAAGGACCAAAAAGCGAAGAAGACGGTTACTCCACGACCGAGCGAAACTATGTGTTGAGTTCATACGAAATTGGAAGTCAAACAATTCCGCCGTTGAAAATAAAATACAAGGGGAAGCAGGGCGCGGGAGAAGTTGTTACCAATGAAATACCCGTTGATGTCAAGGGAGTTTTGAAAGAAGGAGAAATTGCTGGTGATATAAAAGACATTCTTGCGCCTGTAGATGTGCCTATAAGTTTCAAGCGATTGGTTCCATGGGTATGTGCAGGATTTGGAGTATTCTTGATATCGGGAATTATCTACTGGTTAATCAATAAACGGAAAAGGGGACAGGAACGACGGGAACAGGAATTCATAAAAAGAGCTCCTCATGAAGTTGCTTATGAATTACTGGAAAGATTGTCGAAAGAGGATCTGATTGCAATAGGATTAATCAAAGAATATTATTACCGCATAACGGATATCTTGCGACATTATATAGAGGACAGGTTTGGTTTATTGGCGCCAGAACGCACAACGGAAGAATTTCTCACAGAAATGGCACATACAAACAAATTAGAGAATATCCACAAACTATTGATACAAGATTTTCTTGAGCGTTGCGATATGGTAAAATACGCAAAGTACGGGCCGTCTAAGATGGAAATACAAGAAACCTATGATGCGGCAAAACGATTAATTGACGAAACCAGAGAACGTTTAGAAGAAGGGGATGTGATTGTTGGATAAAAACGATGGGTTGCCTCAAAAACAGGAAGTTTTGTGGTATCGGTCGTTAAGCCGGGTGCTTTTTAAAATGTAATTTGTGGAATTTTAATCGGTGTGTCTATTTTAAAGTTTCAGAATTTCAATAGTAACGGCTGGCATAGACAAACTTGTTTGTCCGTGCCTATCTTAATTTGAACCTTTTTAAAAGGGTAAAGAATATGGTAAAAGCGCCAGAAAAGTTTTTGGATGAGTATTTAAGTCATGAAAAAGGTTTCGGAAGCAAGGCAGGCACAAAACCACGAGAGCACATGCGTAAGATTTCTGATGAAGAACTTGCCAGACTCAAACAAAATTTGCAAATACTATGGGGTATTTATAATACGCCGGAGATTAAGGAAATCCTTGCCAGGAAACATAAAATTCGTTTTTTAGATATAGACAGTGTAAAGGCAAGTTTAAATTTAAGCTATGTGGATAAAGGTATCTTTATGGAATATGAGTTCAATATGGGTTCTAAGAAAGAGCTTGCAGGGGCTCAAATATATAAACAAGCAGAAATGAATATCAATAGATATTTTACCGTTGAAACAGGGGCAGAAGAGCTTCTCAAAACAAACAATGTTGCACTCCAGTCTATCGTGGATGTTTTGATAGAAAAGGAGATTCCAGAAACGGATATCTGGAATGTTATTTCAAAAGGGGAGCAAATACATCTCGCAACCGTATCATATTTTTAAGGATTCTGACGGTTTGATTTTCATGTTAGAATGTGAAATTCTTTAAATATACTATAAGCTTCAATGATCTTTCATGACCCGCTAGCGCTTATATTAATAGGTATTATTCCTCCCTTAATTTATTTTTACTTTCGCCGCAGGGAAACAAGCCAGGTTCTTTTTCCTTCACTCCATGCGCTGAAAAAGCTAAAGCCCTCATTTTTCCAACGGTATAGATACGTACTCATTGTCCTTCGGTCCAGCGCTATTGCTCTGTTTGTGATTGCCCTGGCACGACCTCAGTACGGAAATGAGCAGACAAAGGTAAAGACGGAAGGGATTGACATTGTGCTTGCCGTGGACGTCTCGGGAAGCATGCTGGCGGAAGACTTTGAAATTGGCGGAAGAAGATATAATCGACTTTATGTTATTAAACAGGTGGTAAAAGATTTCATACAGAAACGTACAAACGATCGCCTTGGTTTGGTCGTTTTTGCCGGACGGGCATATACGCAGTGTCCGATGACGCTCGACTATGGGATGTTGTTACAGTTTCTTGAAAAGGTGGAGATTGGAATGGTTGAAGACGGTACTGCTATAGGCTCTGGTATTGGTTCATCTGTGGATAGACTTAAAAATACTAAGGCAAAGAGCAAGGTGGTTATCCTTTTGACAGACGGAAGAAATAATGCAGGAGAAATAGATCCCTTTACTGCTGCAGAAATAGCCAAAACATTAGGAATTAAGGTTTATACAATAGGTGCCGGTACGAAAGGTCTTGCCCCATTCCCTGCCATAGACCTGTTTGGGAACACGGTGATGCGGCAAGTGAAGATTGATATTGATGATGATGCCCTCAGAGAAATTGCTAAGATTACAGACGGAAAGTATTACAGGGCGACAGATACTGAGTCGCTGAAAGAAATTTATCGTCAAATAGATAAGCTCGAAAAAACAGAATCTGAAGTGACTCAATACACAGAATATAGTGAATTATTTCATTATTTTTTATTTCCTGCTTTTGGTTTGTTATTGTTTGAATTAGGCCTAACGAAAACAAAACTTAGAAAAATACCATAGCGAGGACGCGGATTTCCTCGGATGTACGTAGACTTCGTTGTGGGAGCCCAGTCGAACGATAATACATTTTTTATCCTTATAGTATGCGTTTATCAGTGTTCTAATGCTATAATTTATGCAGTACGAAAACCTTAATTACCTTTACTTACTTGCTGTTATTCCAATAGTAATTCTCGGATATGTCCTCGTCTTCAAAAAAAAGATGAGTGACTTAAATAAATTCGCGAATATCGAATTATTACAAAAAGTTGGACTCTCTATTAGTAAGAAAAGACAGGGGATCAAGGCTATTTTAGTAGTTATAGGCATACTGTTTTTAATACTTGCGCTCATTGAGCCCAAGTGGGGATACCATTGGGAAGAGGTGGAAAAGAAGGGGATTGATATTGTAATTGCTGTAGATACTTCGCGAAGCATGCTGGCAGACGATGTAAAACCTAATCGGTTGGAAGTGGCTAAAAGAGAGATTGTAGATCTATTAAATGTGCTTGAAGGGGACCGCATTGCCCTTGTTGTCTTTGCAGGTTCGGCATTTGCGTACTGTCCTTTAACGTCTGACTATGGCGCTTTTCGTCTTTTTTTAAATGACATACACACGAATATCATTCCGCTGGGCGGTACTGCTCTTGCAGAGGCAATACAAAAAGGGATTTCAACCTTTGAGACAAATACAAGGAATCATAAAGCCATTATACTGATTACCGATGGTG
>JAUQXU010000174.1 GCA_030837935.1 Candidatus Brocadia sp. | reverse complement strand
TTCGACGGTGGCAGGCACAAATCTCTAAGGTGAACAGCCGCATCAATAGCGTTGAGCTTCTCGAATGCGCGCATTTGAATATCGCGCGGAAACTTTCGTGAAAATTCGCGGTTGAATATTTTTTGAGTCTCACCGCAACGGAACGATTTTATCACAGAATGATAATAAACATTATGTTTATTACCGTCAAGGGAAAATTAATGGTTCGGATTGCAAATCTGAACCCGTTCACGAAAGTCTACTAAAACCAAGGCATTTGGAAACATCCAAAAACCAGACAGGTAAGTTGAGTCGAATGTAAGTAAAACCCGACCTTCGCTGATTCAATCGTTCAACTGAGCGCTCACGACGAAGTCTGCAAGATTGAACTAGCCTTGAGAGGATATCGCTTGACAACAAGCGCCATATCCATTAAAAATAAGGCCATGGGAAAAATCCGTATTCAAAGATGAGGTTACGAAATTATGTCTAAACTTCAATAAAAGATTTTTTAAAAAGGTGATACCTATTATGAAACATACGGCTTTACATGATACTGCTGATATACTCCATAAGATCGAGACTATTGAGAAAGAGGTTATGGATTTAAAATTGTCTGTCCTCAAAAAACTCATCCCAACGGGTAAAAAAGTTATATCGCTTAGGGGTATCCTTAAAGGTGTAGTTATTACCGGCGAAGATATTGTTTCCGCAAAAAAATCCCTCTAAAATAATTGTTTCAACTGCAAAATATCTCAACCTCCCTGTTATCACGAAAGATGAAACCCTTCAAAGTTATCCAAATATAAAAACTATCTGGTAATAAAATACATGACGTTTGTTACTTAAGGAAGCTTCCTCGTTCTTGTTACCATATGACATATCTATCATTATCATAGCGAATTCTTTGCTATCATAAACAAGTCCTAAAATTCTCTCGCTGGTTCACTCATAAGAAGGTTTTTGTCAAGGACAAAATATCTCCGTTCGCAAAAATATTTACATTTTTCCGTTGTGAATACCGCACACCGGATAAGGAAACACACTTTCTGTTTACGAAAACGACTTTACCATTTCCCTTTTTCTACACCCGTGGTATTTCATAATTGTTTTTGGGTATCGTTCTCATCCGCACCATTCACCCATCGGGATCAAGGCATTGTGAGAGATTATCCCACCGCCCCTGACTTCTCTTCCGTCCCAGAAAACCATCGGTTCCATACCGGTGTCCAATCGTTATTTCACAAATTATACGGCTCTACAGCCAAAACCTCGCGGCTCACCGTATGGGCAGATCAGAAGGTAAAGTCCTTTCTCGCTGATTCCTTTACCGGCCAAAACTCATATTGAAAGGTGGAACAACTTCCAATCGATCGTCATGGATTGTTTACCAAACCAGCAACCGGTTCCTTGTCCCACCTTATCTGTGCTCTATCCAAACATCCTTTTCTTGTCGTAGGGTACCTCCGCCTTTATGATGTAATAACACGCCCTGGCTAGCTTATTGCTCAATGCCTTCGTCGCCAGGATTACATTGCTCTTTGACGCCTTCCTCTGATGCCACTTCCTTGCCTCTTCGCAATATCTCACATGAAAATGCGTTGCCTCCACATACGCCCATGCAAGATATTTATGACCCTGTTGATTAACTCTCATTTCGACAATATGCTATACCATATATAGTACAATATAGGCAATATGAGATTGTATATGGTATGCCAATTTAGTTTGAAAGGACTTAATCAACGGAGTCATTTATTCCCGTTCTTCCGGTTACCTTTCCCTTTATTCTTCCCATTCGATACCTTTTTTGCCGATACGCATCTGCAATACGAAGAATACTTCCCTACCTCACGAAATCGCCCGATATCCCCCGTCTCTAACATGATCGTCATTGCCAGTATCTCCCCTATGCCTGGCACTGTGAGCAATTTCTTGTACGGCTTCTTGAGTTTCACCTCCTTGAACACTGCCTTCTCTATCTTGTCTATCTGCTCATTTAATACCTCTATTATCTCGTGATCGCACTGTGCTGACATTGCCAAATGCTCATCGCTAAACAACCCCTCTACCTCTTCGTTACTCATCTTCTTTATCGTATCGCTGCTTATCGGTACCCCTTATCTCCTTGATGTCGTTACGATTCTTCCTTTTGAATACCTTCCGATCCTCCTGATCGAGTATCCCTATATAATTGTTATCCCCATGTAAATCTATCCCTACAAAATATCCCATTGCGCACCTCCTCCTTATTTTGTTATTATTTACTCGCCCTTCACAGTATCCTCCATTTTACCATGAAGGGTGCGCTCGGAGGTGCCTTCTATATGATTATCAATCGTCTTCGATTGAACTGAAACATTTGGCATGTTTACATTTCATAGCACGAGTTCAAGCATCTTAGTTAACCCGTTATCTCTCGAATTTTAGAAATCACGTCATTTTAGAGGATTAAATCTTCAGTAAATTGTCGTAAGTCCTTTAAAAAACTCCCAAAGCCCCTGTTTTGTGGTAAAATAGGTCTCGAATTTTAGAAATTTCAGGGTTCATCTAAAATTCGAGACCTGAAAAAATTGTTACATTTAGCCTGACTTCAACGGCGAAATCTGTTCATTTATCACATGTAAATATTCTGTTGGGTTTCGTCCCTCAACCAAACCTACCTGACCTGTGCCGATGCGGGCACGGTTCCCGCTTGTGTGTATGTGCTCATAAATTCTTTTATAGAGCTGATTTCTTGCATTAATGCC
>JAUQXU010000173.1 GCA_030837935.1 Candidatus Brocadia sp. | reverse complement strand
TTTACCGCGATGGGGATACTTCTGCCGGGACACTGCAGAAATACGGGTGGACTTGCAGTAAACTCTCATCACGATTGGAAAGAAAAGGTAGCGTCTGAATATCAGCAGTTGCAAATACATTACGAACAGGTCGTCGTTATCGGATTCTCGCTGGGGGCATTGTTGACCTTACAATTGGCCTTAGAACATCCCATAGAAAGGATCATTCTCATGGGTACCCCTATGTTTATGATCCGGGAATACCTCCCCACACAGAGTTTGATCAGACTATGCAAAAATTTTATGAAGAAGATAAAAGCATGGAAGAGACGGTGTTATATGGAATCGGAAGGATACACCGGTTACCTGCATCAGCCAGTAGATACGTATTTTTCATTACAGGCCCTGTCTGGGATCGCAGAGATCATTCAGACTGTTGATTTGAGACTAAAGGACGTGAAGTCACCCACAATGGTTATCCATTCCAAGAAAGACCTTATTGCTGCCCCGGCAAGTGCAAAGTACGTGATGAAAAATCTTGGTTCTCCCCACAAACGACTGGTTTGGCTTGAACGAAGTCATCATCTGATGATGTACGATAAGGAAAAGGACGTGGTTTTTCAAGCTATAAAAGAATTCGTAACAAGCTATGGGTAGGGTTGATTAAGGCATTGGCTTTACGCCTTAATCAACAGTTTCAAATAAAGCATCTGACCACAAGAAAGGGTTGGTAAAAAAAGGAACGGCAAAAGATTTATATAAGAACCTAGAACGAAAAATTCTATAATAAGTCGTTTTATGAGGATTAGAAGTGTTGAAATAGCCTTAATTTTACTGTAATATCTGTTAATGCGAACAATAGCCCTGTTTCATAATATTAGTACTGCTGAGCCCGTGTGGTCTACTATCCACAAAAATCTCAGATTCTTTATCCACACGATCTGTATAACCTGTGCAATCTGTGGTTTTATCCTCTCACCCCGCATTATCTTTGCTATGGGAGAGTCCGCAAAATTTACTTTCACTCAATTAGAATATTCTGGTGGAAATTGGAATCCAAGGCCCAATGCGGGGAAACGACTTATGTGGGAGATTATTAAGCGTACCAGCGTTGAAACACGTATTGATATCGTTACCCTGCGGGCAGATGATGCAAATCTCTTTGAATATCCGTTTCTTTATATGGCGGGGGATCAGGAATTTCCACCCTTCAGCGAGAAGGAGATTAACAATTTAAAATTATACCTGGAATTTGGCGGCACGCTATTAATTGATGATTGTCTTGGAAAAAGCGATTTTGGGTTTGACAAATCCATTCGACGTGAGATCGGGCGGTTATTTCCCAACAAAACACTGCAAAAACTGCCCAATGACCATACTATTTTTAAATCTTTTTACTTATTGAATCAGGCATACGGCAGGATTATGGAAAAACCTTATTTGGAAGGCCTAACAATAGAGAACCGGACTGTCATTGTTTATTCCCAGAATGACCTTGGCGGAGCCTGGGCTAAAGATACCCTTGGAAGCTGGGAGTACCAAGTAATTCCCGGTGGTGAAACACAAAGATCCATGGCATTTCGTCTGGGCATTAACATTATCATGTATGCCCTAACAGGCGACTACAAGCAGGATCAAGTGCACCTGCCTTTTATTTTGAAAAGACAGATGTAATGATACCCCCATGTATCCGCATTTTATACCCTTTACAGTCATTTTTTCTGGGGAAAAACCGTTATCCGAAAATATATTTCAGACAACCCTCATCTACCAGGAATTAGAAAAAGGTAAATTTTTAAACAGTTATCTTTTGTCTTGCTTTTTTGGGTGACGCAGACTCGATCCCAATCTCTTCATCGGTAAGATAGCAGGCAGGGTCATGTTCCCACATATCACCATAATATGCCTCTGCCCTGGCTCTGAAGTTTCCGCTACAGATATTAAGCCATCTGCATTTTGCACAACGTCCTTTGATATAAGGATTTTTGTTTTTAAGTTTAGCCATTAACTCATTGGAAGTATCCTCCCATATCTCGCTAAACTTTCTTTTCCTGATGTTTCCAAAAGAGTATTGTCTCCAAAACTGGTCGGCATGTACCTCTCCATCCCAGCTGATACAGGCAAGTCCCTTGCCAGAGCTATTTCCCTCGTTCATCTGAAGAAGTTCAAATACCTCTTTTGCCCTCTTGGGATCTTCCTTCAAGAGTCGTAAATACACATACGCCCCGTCAGCATGATTATCCACGGTGAGTACCTCTATTTTTCTGCCCCTGTCATGTGCTTCCCTGGTTTTGTTGATGATAAGATCAACAACCTCACGGGTTTCTTTGTGAGAAAGATCTTCCTCGATTAAATTGGAACCCCTGCCTGAATAAACCAGGTGATAGAAGCAGACCCTTGGAATATTTTCTTTTTCAATGAGGTGAAATATGCCGGAAATATCATGGGCATTTCGCTTATTAATTGTAAAACGCAAACCTACTTTAATACCCACTGACATGCAATTCCGAATACCGGCCAGCGCTGCATCAAACGCGCCAGGAATACCACGAAAACGGTCATTTGTTTCTTTCAGGCCATCAAGGCTGATTCCAACATAGGAAAGCCCGAATGTTTTCAATTCATTTGCCTTTTCCCGTGTAATCAAGGTACCATTCGTACTAATAACCGCCCGCAAACCCTTCTCTTTAGCGTAACCAATTAATTCCAGAAGGTCAGACCTCATAAGAGGTTCTCCACCAGAAAACAGAATCACAGGCGCACCATAATCTGCGAGGTCATCTAACATTGCCTTTGCCTCACTTGTAGTCAGTTCATTGGGGTATATAATATCCTTTGACTGAGAATAGCAATGGATACATTTCAGGTTGCAGCGTTGCCCTACATTCCATACTACTACTGGTTTTTTATCCCATGAAAATTGCAATAAATGGGATGGCAACTTTTTAGACTCTCTTCCATAACGCAAAGCATCTGATGGTTCTACCGTACCACAGTATAATTTTGATATGCCAATCATATTACTACATCTCCTGCACAAGTATACGTGCTCAAGTAACCTGTGGTTGTTAACCACAGGTACGATTATAATAAATGATTTAAATAAACTAACATCACTCTATTGTTAAAATGCATGTAATCCACAATAGTATTCAATAAAATAATTATAACCTAAAATGGTTATTTAGCAAAAAACATTTTTCGACTCTAAAAATTCATTGTCCTACTGCATAGAGTTTCCAGTCTGTACAACCAATATAAAGCATACTTTTAGAATCAATTGCTGGAGAAGAAAGTAGTGGGCTACCCATTGTTGCACTCCATTTGAGAGTGCCATCAGCATTTATAGCATACAAATTGCCATCCCACGAACCTATATATATAATACCATTTGCATCGATGGTAGGCGATGCCGTAATAGAATTTCCCGTTTTAAATTCCCATTTCAACGTACCATCTTTTTTTATTGCGTATAGATTGCCAGCTTGTGCACCAACATAAACTGTTTCATCTGTATCTATTGCCGGAGAAGAGTGTGAGCGGCTACCCAAATCAAACCTCCACCGTAAAGTTCCGTCCAAATTTACGGCGTAGAGTTTTCCATTCATGTCCACAATGTAAACAGCGTCATTGCTAACGGCAGGTGTGGAATCTATTTTACTTTCGGTT
This sequence comes from Candidatus Brocadia sp., assembly GCA_030837935.1. Lineage (GTDB taxonomy): Bacteria > Planctomycetota > Brocadiia > Brocadiales > Brocadiaceae > Brocadia. Next base: position 522 of record JAUQXU010000173.1, on the reverse strand, counting down.
TCCAGGCTCCATTGTAATGTACCGTCCTGATTTAAGGCGTGCAAATGTTTATCCCATGAACCGATATAAATCGTATTATCTTTACCAATGGCAGGAGAAGAAATCATAATAGATGCCCCGGTTTTATAACTCCATAAAAGTTTCCCGTTAGCACTGATTGCATAAAGTTTCCCATCAAAGGAACTACAATAAACAGTCCCTTTATCGCCAATAGCGGGAGCCGAATGAATAGCCCCTGCAGCCTGGAACTTCCACTTTAGTTTTCCATCTGGATTGAGCGCATGCAGTCTCCCGCTTACAGAACCAAAACAAATAACACCATCTGCGCCAATTGCTGGAGAACCATAGATCTCATCACCGCACTTAAACGCCCACAAAACCTTTCCCCTGGGAGTTATAGATAACAAATTACCATCCGTACTTCCTACATAAATAATCCCATCTGCATCCACTACGGGAGACGACCATATTTCTCCGGAACTGGAAATACTCCATGCAAAATTGTTGTTGGAAGGTCCTGGA
>JAUQXU010000172.1 GCA_030837935.1 Candidatus Brocadia sp. | reverse complement strand
TTAAACATACACCTCTAGGGAGAAAATATCTAAAATCATCCATGAAAACTCAAAGATGTAGTGCCGAAAAATGAAGGGCGAAAATTGTAACCGCTAGGTATTACAAGAGATACGATTTTTGCTTGTTGAACTTGGGTTAACAGTATAGGAATTTTCATTTTATTTATGCGGTTTACATGGTAAATAAGGTATAAAAATCCCCCTTAAAAAAGGGGGCAAGGGGGTTGTAATATAGCACTGAAAAGAAAAACACAACCCCCTAAATCCCCCTTTGTTAATGGGGACTTAAACGGAATAATTTAAATCTGATAAAATTTCCGGTAACAGTTCAGCACCCCACCTGACCTCACGCCTCCGCCTTTCTCCCCCTCAGTGAGGGGGAGAGGGGGAGGAAGCGTTTTTCCCCGCCCCTGGTGGGAGGGGTCAGGGGAGGGGGCTGAACTGTTACAGGCTTTAATATTGTCCAATAGGAAATCTGAAATCCTCTCAGGTCTTTCATACAAATCGCGCCCTGCAAGGAGTTCGTAGCTATATGACTGAGATACAAGCCGCTTCATGGCCTCTAAATGTACATTGACCGCCTGACGCTTAAAAAATAGCGATGCACTTTGCCTCATCAATTTGATGAAGGCAGTTGTTTTATCTATGGGTATCAATGTACTCTCAGGTTGAGGAACTATTTGGGTGTAAATCAATACCTTTGGAATGCACCCTGACCGAAAATCGACCTGGGTAGACCGATTCCACATCAAAAAACCGCTTGTCCTCCCTGCTCGTAGATTCCTCAAGATACGGTACGATTTCAGGGTAGTGGCTGGTCAGGACAGGGTCAATAAAAAATTTCTTCCGGAAAGACAGCGCCTCAACCCCGTCCGCTGAAGGTCTAACTAAAAGGGCATCGTCTGAGACATAGTGCCAACCCTGATGGGCCAGGCTAAGGGCAGCGCTGGATTTGCCGCTGCCTGACTCTCCCAGGAAAAGGTAGCCTATCTCGTCCCTGACAAGTGCGGCGGCATGGAGGTCGTAAAAGCCCCAAGGAGCAAGGAGATGGATAAGGCCAATAAGAAAGAAGTTATACTTCGACAAAAGAGATTTTTCCTTAAAAGAGCGATGAAGCGTTACGATCCCGGTTCCCGCTTGAGGATCTAACTGAAAAATGGATAATCCGTCAGTGAGGTAAACATGACCATCTGCCTCATAGATCGATAAGTCGTAGCAGGAAAAAGGCACTGATGCCGAATGTGGGATACCCAGGGGTGCATCCGTCGTGGTAAATTTCAACTCAATATGAACGGAATGAGTTATGCCGCTTCGTTTAACAAAGGGAAGGGGAGAGAAGAATTGCTCAATTTCCTCCTCAATCCCTTCCCCTTCCCACTGGACCCCAACAGTTATTTCGTAGAAAGAGTAGCGATTAACCCCTGCTTCAATCATCTCAACCTCACAACCTCACATCTTCCTAACCTGGACAAGCCAGAATCAAACAGGTAGATAATAAAAAATTTTCGATTTTCGATTCCAGATTTACAATTTATTTAATCTCAAATTGTAATTCGTAAATCGTAAATCTTTGCTAAAAATGTTAGAAGCTAGAAAATTAATTTTAGTTTACCGTTGGGTTTCGCTCCCGCTCTACCCAACCTACGACTACTCTTGTTATAACTACGGTACAAAGGTACCAAAGAATGGCATTGCGCCAGTAATCTTTGTTGCATCCCCGTGTTTCGTGAGCTTTGGCTCAATGAAGGTTAATTTAGGCTCTGCAAAAGGCTTCCTGGTTTGGGAAGCATGTAAGCCATGTTCCTCCTGACCGATGTGTCCTGCTGAAATCTTTTCTGACATTTTTATCACATCCTTCCTCTATGTTCATTTACGTTCAAGGCTAGACTAATGTCTGCCTTTTATGTAAGGTGGATTAAGGCGTTCGTCTTGTAGCGCCGGATCCACCAATATTATTCTGAAAAGGCGACAAGCATCTTTCACAGATTATCAAAAAGATTGCCCCCTAACGTCTTCTATTCCCCAAAAAATCTCTTGGTTTTTTGCCTTTTTCTATGCTATATTTTTGAAAAGGCATTTCTCCGCATCTTTTTTAAACAAGAAAGAAAATATCATTTATGGACAACCGTATAGAAGTGAATCCGGATATATGTCATGGTCAACCATGTATAAAAGGGACAAGGATTATGGTATATATCATTATCGAACTTCTCGAAGCTGGTTTAACACCCGATGACATTATAAAGGATTATTATCCACAGATAACAAAAGACGATATAAAACAATGTTTGCATTATGCCGCTTCACTTATTAAGGATCAAGAATATATTCCATTTGAAGAGGCGACACAACATTGAGATTCCTTGCGGATGAGAACATATTTCCCTTTCTTATTTAAGAACTACCATGCCTATACATTCAAGGGAAGGCTTGTCGTATTATCTAAACAGGGATATAGAATAAGGTAGTTGTGTAAGGTTGGGTAGAACGTGAGTGAAACCCAACACCAACTATGCCCTCTGTGGTTCCATCCCCCCCTTTTATCATTTCTCCGCGTTCTCGGCGTCCTCTGCGGTGAACGAAAAACACTCTGCTCTTCTGTGTTCATCTGCGTCCAAAACATATTTCTATTTAGGACGGAACCTGCCGAAGAATCCTTTTCTCGTAACCCTCGATTTCTTCTTGAATTTTGCGTGCCTTGGTTCAGTGTCTGTTGATTGTGGTGCTCCCAATGCTTGAGAAGATACCGCTTCTTTATTCCCCAACACATCCACAAAGAACCTAAACGGATTAGAATTTGTTAAGCAAATAATGAAATGGACATCTACAGATTCCCCCGGGCTCAATATGCCATCGGCATAATCACCCTCCTTTGGAACCGTCAACCGTGCTCCAACTCCACCCGCTCCGCCATCGGCATTTTGTAATAAGTTGCCATTGGTCAATTCTCGAACATTAACCACTAAATCAGAAAGTGAAAATTTGCTGAGACTTTTGTTTTTTAGTGTTGCATCGAAACTGAACTGCCCCCCAAGCACATCCCCACAACCGGTGGTATCAGAAGTGGTTTGAAATGTTTTTCGTATAGGGTCAAAGATAACGAGGTCATTAATGATTTCGGAGGAAAGATTACGATCAAACTTTGATACAAAGGCATCAAAAATACCACCAAGAGAGGTATCATAGGCACCCGGGGTGGTGGAAAAGTCTGATGACCAGGTATCACCAGCCACATAAATATCTCCACTTGCGCCTATGGCGAGAGCATTGGCAGACTCAAGAGAGGATCCTCCCAGATATGTGGATGCAAGGAGGCTCGTTAAATCGCCGCTGAGCTTTGATATAAAGGCATCCCGATAATCACCCAGCGAGGTATCATAAGCGCTAGAGGTTGTAGGAAAGTCTAATGAATAAGTCTCACCAGCCACGTAAATACTTCCTCTGGAGTCTATGGCAAGGGCATTGCCAGACTCATAATAAGAAGATCCACCCAGATACGTGGATGCAAGGAGGCTTGTTAGATCACCGGTGAGCCTTGATACAAAGACGTCACCACCACCATTAAAAGAGGTATCATAAGTGCCAGGGGTTGTAGGAAAGTCTGATGAATAAGTATAACCTGTCACATAGACATTTCCATTCGAGTCTATGGCCAGATCATTGGCCTCCTCATACTCATAAGAGGATCCACCAAGGTATGTGGATGCAAGGAGGTTTGTTAAATCACCACTGAGCCTTGATACAAAGGCATTATGATCGCCACCCAGAGAAGTATCATAAGCACCTATGGATGTGGGAAAGTCTGATGAATCAGTATAACCAGCCACGCAGATATTCCCACTCGATTCTATAGCAAGGGCATTGCCAGACTCATAATAAGAAGATCCACCCAGATACGTGGATGCAAGGAGGCTTGTTAGATCACCGCTGAGCCTTGATACAAAGACGTCACCATCACCATTAAAAGAGGTATCATAAGTGCCAGGGGTTGTAGGAAAGTCTGATGAAAAAGTATGGCCAGCCACACAGATATTTCCACTTGAGTCTATGGCGAGAACATTGCCATAATCTTCGGAACCACCTCCCAAAAAGGTGGATGCCAGGAGACTCGTTAAATCGCCACTGAGCCTTGATACAAAGGCATCACGATAGCCACCCAGAGAGGTATCATAAGCGCTAGAGGTTGTAGGAAAGTCTAATGAATAAGTCTCACCAGCCACGTAAATATTTCCTCTGGAGTCTATGGCGAGAGCATTGACATATTCATGATTAGAAGATCCACCCAGATACGTGGATGCAAGGAGGCTTGTTAGATCACCGCTGAGTCTTGATATAAAGACGTCATCGCCACTTGCGTTATAAGAAGCATCATAAGCGCCAGGGGTTGTGGGAAAGTCTGATGAACCAGTTGAACCGGCTACATAGATATTCCCACCCGAATCTATGGCTATAGACCTGATACCACCATCCACACCGGATGCCCCATCCATTCCCAGATATGTGGATGCAAGGAGGTTGGTTAAATCCCCGTCAAACTTTGAGACAAAGGCATCATTTGAAGAACCATTATAGGTATCATAGGCACCGGGGGTTGTGGGAAAGTCAAATGAAGCAGTAGTACCAGTTACATAGATATTTTTACTCGAGTCTTTGGCGATAGCATTGATAGATCCTCCATTTAAAGATTTGGATGCATGGATGTTTGTTAAATCACCATTGAGTCTGTATACCGTATCATCCGAAGCTACATAGATATTTCCCCCTGCGTCTATGATGGAAGCTTTGCCATAACCCGCAGTAGTATCCAGAACTGTGGATGCAAGGAGGTTCGTTAAATCCCCAGTAAGCTTTGATACAAATGCCCAATCTATCCCATGTTTCCATGCAATACTACCGGTCGCATAGATATTCCCACCTGCGTCTATGATGAGAACATAACCATTAGCAACATTTTCACCGTCCCCCCGATCCAGATATGTGGATGCAAGGATGTCTGTCAAATCTCCGTTAAGCTTTGAGACAAAGGCATCATTTGAATAATCATTATAGGTATCATAAGCGCCAGGGGTTGTGGGAAAATCAGGTGAACGAGTACCGCCAGTCACATAGATATTTCCATCTGCGCCTATGGCAAGGGCATTGCAAAAATCACCGCCAGTACCTCCCAGAAATGTGGAAGCAAGGAGGCCTGTTAAATCCCCGCTGAGCCTTGATACAAAGGCATCTGCTTCACCATTATAGGAAGTATCATAAGCATCTGTGGTTGTGGGAAAGTCAGATGAATCAGTTCTACCAGCCACATAGATATTCCCATTTGAGTCTATAGCGAGAGAATTGCCAAGATCACTAGAAGCTCCTCCCAGATATGTGGACGCAAGGAGGCTGGTTAGATCACTACTGAGTCTCGATACAAAGGCATCAGATGAAATACCATTATTAGAAGTATCGTAAGCTCCTGGGGTAGTGGGAAAGTCTGATGAATAAGTCTCACCAGCCACATAGATATTTCCACCCGAGTCTATGGCAAGAGAATTGATGGTCTCACCAGAAGAGCCACCCAGATATGTTGAAGCAATGAGGCCGGTTAAATCCCCGCTGAGCTTTGATACAAACGCATCGCCATCCCCTTCATTAAAAGAGGTATCATAGCTGCCCGTAGTAGTGGGAAAGTTCAATGAATTTGTATTACCAGCCACATAGATATTCCCACCTGCATCTATGGCGAGGGCATTGCCATAATCATCACCCAAGAGTACGGATCCTCCCAAATATGTGGACCCAAGGAGGGGGTCTATGAGAAGCTCCCTTGTTTTGTCGTAGGCAGCTACCTTGAAACCGTATTCCGATTTTGGATTGTGCAAAGGGATGGTATGGACAAACTTGTTTGTCCGTGTCCTATTGGAGTTTACTAATTTCTGATTTGGAAGTCCTTGCTTCTGTCTCCTGACTTCTGGATTCTGAATGCTGTATTCAACATCCACCTCGACCCTCTTTCCATCAATCTCCTGATAAGCCACCGGTTTCGTAAATTTTACGGGCCCAAGCGCTGTTGCGACCTCAAGCTCCCCGGCGTCAGTTACCTTCACATCCTTTGCTCCATCCAGTCTTAACCTGATCTTCTCCGGGTCTGCACCTGATTTCACATAAAAGAGTTTCTCGACGTTGTTTCCGTAAGCCTTCAGCTTGAGTTCTATCCCCTCGTATATCTCTCCAAGATTCACCATCTCATATGTTGGGATATTGGTCTTCCACTTCGATGGATCATTCCCTCTGAAGTCATTTACTGCTGTTACGGCCTTTGTTTCCCCCTTTATCTTCCCAATCTTTCCTCCGACAATCTCCTCTTTCAGCGACACTCCCATTGCTTCAGATTTTGGGTTGCAGATTTTAGATGGTGATTTGTTATTTAAGATACTCCCTTTAAGTGCCAGATTCCTTGATGCTTTCCCCTCATGGTCCAGGTTTGTGGCTTGATCCGAAACGTTTTGGTTCAAGTTACAAGATTGAACCAGCGAAGCGGGAAAATTTAAAAGATTGTTGATGATACCAGCCCAAAGTAAGGGCAAGCGGCTGTTTGCCCATCCAATACCGCAATCAGAAATCCGCAATCCACAATCACTGATTTCTGATTTGCCATTGTCTATTTCTGCACGGCCAAACATGGTTTGCTGTTCGACTGAGTGCTCACGGGGAAGTCCATGCCACCCCGCCTCCTGTTTTTTGTCTTCCACATGTTTCTTTCCTTCCGGCAGGGCATAGACAATCTCTCCGTCTTTCGTGACAAATACCGTTCCTCCAAAGGTGTTGGCATAAAATTTTACCTTCTCATCAGCTTGTCCCTCATTAGCAATAAAAGGCATCTGAATTTTCCTTGTCCTTTGAATAACCTCTGCCTTCGGTACTTTATCTGCATCCCCCTGCCCGGCCTGAAGGATTTTGGGTAAAAGCATTACCAACAAAAGAACCGCAGATACCACAAAGACCTTGCATTCCCTTTTCATCTTACTGGCCTCCTTTTAAAATTGAATGCTATCAAAATTTAGCCACAGAGTACACATCGTGGCAGAGCCACAACAAAATTAACCACCCCTTTATCCCCTCTTTCGCAAGGCAATGTCATTGAATTAAGGGTGCGAGTCTTGCACAAAGTTAGCATGGACAAACAAAGTTTGTCCATGCCACCCACATTCTAAATTTCAAAAGAAAGCCCGACTGGCTGATAGAATATAGCCCGGGCGCCCTGGGTATACGATTTATTATATTCTCAGCCCTGAAAGGAGCGGCACATTTAACTTAACAGTATAGGAATTTTCATTTTATTTATGCGGTTTACATGGTAAATAAGGTATAAAAATCCCCCTTAAAAAAGGGGGCAAGGGGGTTGTAATATAGCACTGAAAAGAAAAACACAACCCCCTCAATCCCCCTTTTTTAAGGGGGACTAACTTGATACTAAACAATTACCATCTTTCTTCCAAACCCCACGAGACCAGTCATTACTGGGAAATTCTTTCAGCCAATCTACCTTCTTAAAATAATTCAAGCAGTACCAACAGGGGAAATAATCTGCATCTCTAAATTTACCACTGCTATGGTGTTCAAGCTTATCTTTTTGAAACTTCCCGTTAGCCTGAATCAAACGCCCATAAGCCTCAGAAAAACCCATCTCATTCAAATTGCCTATGATATCATCATTTCCCATATCTTCTCCATGCCCGGACAAATTACAGCATACGGTGACATTACCCCGCCAGTCGATGTTTATTTCCTGCATTTGTAGCGGAGCACAGGGAAAGAGTTCGGTCGTATAGTATCCCGGTGCCATAACTATTGGAATGGACAAGGTCTTCTGCAGTTGCCGGATGATACCCTCAGTCTCCCTTCTTTCTATCGGCGAAAGATCCATATGTTCTGATACAATTCGGGGAGTCGGGATAAGATGACCAAACCTGAGTCCCCGGCTTCCCAGTTTCTCTGAAAGCCCTGCTATTTCATGTAATTCACCCCGGTTGTGGGACCTAATAACCGTATTGAAGGTGAAGGGAATATCTCTTACCACACAAATGCTTACGGCCTGCATCACCCTACGGTACGAACCCCTCCCACGAAGCTGGTCGTGTGTCTCTTCCCTCGCACCTTCTAAACTAAAGGTAATCCCTGTAAGCTTGTTATGATAGGGGAGCAACTTCTCATAAATTCTGGTAAAATTCCATCCGTTTGTGACAAAGCCAAAGTTATATCCAGCTTCTGATACCATGGTAATAATTTCAATAAATCCAGAATGTACTGTCGGCTCTCCGCCGGTAAAGGAGAGGTAATCAAAGCCATGCCCCCTGGCATGCTGGAGAATCCTTTCCAGGATTTCTATTTTCAGGTCACCGTTACCCCTATGCCTCCCATCAAGGCAGTGCTGACAGCTTAGATTACAGCGATTAGTAAGTTCTATCAATATTCCTGGCATTTGATTACTACTTGGCCACGAATAAACACGGATTTACACGAATAAAAAGCATCTATTTTATAACAAAATACTTTTCTTTTCATTAGTGCTCATTTGTGTCAATTTGTGGCTAAATTTATTGTATAGGAATTTTCATTTTATTTAAGCGGGTTATACGATGTATGGCATAGAGAATCCCCCTTAGAAAAGGGGACGAGGGGGTTGTAAAATAGCCCAGGAAAAACACAACCCCCTAAATCCCCCTTTGTTAATGGGGACTTAAACGGAATAATTTAAATCTGATAAAATTTCCGGTAACAGTTCAGCGCCCCACCTGACCTCACGACTCCGCCTTTCTCCCCCTCAGTGAGGGGGACACAGGGGGAGGAAGCGTTTTTCTCCCCTAATGAGAGGGGGATGAACTGTTACAGGCTTTAATATTGTCCAATAGGAAATCTGAAATCCTCTCTGGTCTTTCATACAAATCGCGTCCTGCAAGGAGTTCGTAGCTATATGACTGAGATACAAGCCGCTTCATGGCCTCTAAATGTACATTGACCGCCTGACGTTTAAAAAATAGCGATGCGCTTTGCCTCATCAATCTGATGAAGGCAGTTGTTTTATCTATGGGTATCAACGTACTCTCAGGTTGAGGAACTATTTGGGTGTAAATCAATACCCCTGGAATACAGACTGGCAGAAATCGACCTGGGTAGACCGCATCTATATCTAAAAATCGCTTGGTATGGTCTCCCATTGCCGATCCCTTAAGATGAGGAGCTATTTCAGGGAATTTATGGGCCAAGACAGGGTCAAGATAGAAATGCTTCCGAAAGGCCAGGACTTCTATCCCGTCCGCTGATGGTCTGACTAAAAGTGCATCGTCTGAGACATAGTGCCAGCCCTGACGGACCAGACTGAGCGCAGTGCTGGATTTTCCGCTGCCTGATTCTCCCAGGAAAAGGTAGCCAATCCCATCCCTCATAAGTGCAGCAGCATGAAGGTCATAGATGCCCAGAGGAGCAAGAAGATGGATAAGGCCGATAAGAAAGAAGTTGTACTTCGATAAAGGAGGTTTTTCCTTAAAAGAGCTATGGAGCGTTACAAGCCCGGTTCCCGCCTGAGGATCTAACTGAAAAATGGATAATCCGTCAGTGAGGTAAACATGACCATCTGCCTCATAGATCGATGAATCATAGCCTTTGAGTGGTTTTGATGTCGTATACGGAATATGCAAGGAAACATCTGTCGCTACGAATTTCAATTCAATGTAAGCAGGCTTACCACCATTGTCTATTTGACTAAAGGGGAAGAGAGAGAAGAACCGATCAATTTCATCCCCGATCTCTCTCCCTTCCCACCGAACCGCAATAGCTAATCCGTATAATGAGTAAATACGGACATTCACGTCAGTTATCATTTGCCTATCGCTTTTTACCTTGCCACCTTTTTATTTTTCCATAGCATGCTTTTTTCCTCATAATCGAGGGGTAAAAAACATTAAAGAACGCACCCGTAATCTTGGTTGCATCCCCATGTTTCTTAAGCTGGGGTAAAAACATTAAAGAACGAACCTGTAATCCTGGTAGCATCCCCGTGTTTTGTAAGCTTTGGTTCAATGAAGGTTAATTTAGGCTCTGCAAAAGCCTTCTTGATTTGAGAATTCCCTACCACCTTAACTTCCTGGTCTATGTGTCCTGCTGAAATTTTTTCTGACATTCTTATCACCTCCTTCCTTAAAATTAAATACTATCAAAGTTTAGCCATAGAGTAAACAGATAGTTATCAGTCGTCTGTCATCTGTTGTCTTTCATCAATCCTTTAATCGCTAACAGGGCAATGGCACACGGATAAACAAGTTTGTCCATGCCACCTGCCTGCACTCTATCTCAGTGCCCTCTGTGGTCCATCCCCCTGTTATCTATCATTTCTCTGCGGTGAACAAATAACACTCTGCCCATTTGTGTTCATCTGCGTCCAAAACATATTTCCAGTTATGGATAGAACCTGCCGAAGAATCCTCTTCTTTCAGCAATCCTGTATTTGCGTCTTGTAACTGGTTCCTGGTCTTGAGAATTCAAGCTCATCGCTGTCAGGGCTGAATTTTCATATTCATCCGTATTTCCTAACACATCCACACGGAAAATAAAAGACCCTGCCTGCTTTAAACAAATAATGAAGGGAACCTCTGTATATTCTTCTGGCACCAGTTTGCCATCCTTATAACCATCATCTTCCGAGTTTGTCTCTGGCAAGGTCATTTTTGACCCTACTCCACCATTGCCTCCGCACGGATCTATATTATGGAGGAGATTCCCATTGGTTAATTCTTTCACCTGAACCACTAGTTTTGAAAGAGAAAGAGACGATGTGTTTTTAAGTTTGGCTTTAAAACTGAACTGTCCAATAAAATCATCCCCACAATCGGGGGTGGTATCGAAAGTAGTCGTATATGTTGATTTTATAGGTTCAAAGGTAACGAGGTCATTAACTCCTGGGATTCCTTGTATTACCGCTGTCAAAATAATCGTACCTTCGCCATCTATGGTGACTTCGTCGCTGTTTTTTGCGGTTTTTACATCGCATGCCACCTCGAGATGTGCAGTTATGCTGCCGGCTTGAGATTTAACTAGACGTTCAGTCGTGTAATTAAACATCGGTGCCCATTCGTTTACTTTTAAGTTTGTTCCGGACTTGTGCAATATTAAATCCGTCGTCTCATTAGTGGTCGCAACTATTTGAACATAATTTATTACTTGTGTCCCTATCCCCTTGAAAATACCCGTTACTTTTTGCGTCGATTGATTAGTATCGCCTATAACCCCTAAGGCTCCATGAACCGTTACCTCACCCGCACCAGAAAAATTTGACCTTATATTAAGTTGGGCATCTAAAGTCACCAAGGCTCTGCTACCTGGATCTACGTGGATGGGCAAAGTAATATCCGCGATACTTTTATTATTACCGCTATTTATATTCTCAGCCGGTAGTTGGGTAGAGGTTTCATCTTTTTTGGCCTCTGCACTAGTTTTTAGCTCTAAAGTATACTTAGTAGGCTCGACTATTTCTGAAGCTGATGAGTCCGCCAAGGTTTTCTGAGATGCTGCTAAAAAAGGCGTATTATCCCCCCACCTGAAAGCTGAAATAAATTTCGCATTATTAATATTGGGGGGGCCAAACCATGCTGTATCTGCAAAACTTTCTGCCTGCCAAACTAATAACAACGCTATTGCCACGATTGGCAAAATAAACATCCTTAGAACTTTTTTCATGACTCATCCTCCTGCAAAAACCTAAAAAGTGAATATGCAAAAATAATTATTACCCCCGTTCATCTCCTGAAACACGAAGTACCATAAATACTTCTACTCCTCCCCGATCCCAAATCCTTTGAACCAGCCTTGAGATTAAATCTTCAGTAAATTGTCGTAAGTCCTTTAAAAAACTCAAAAATCCCCTTTTTTATGGGAAAATAGGTCTCGAATTTTAGAAATTTCAGGGTTCATCTAAAATTTGAGACCTGAAAAAGTTGTTACATTTAGCCTGACTTCAACGGCGAAATTTCTTCATTTATCACATGTAAATATTCTGTTGGGTTTCGTCCCTCAACCAAACCTACCTGACCTGTGCCGATGCGGGCACGGTTCCCGCTTGTGTGTATGTGCTCATAAATTCTTTTATAGAGCTGATTTCTTGCATTAATGCC
>JAUQXU010000171.1 GCA_030837935.1 Candidatus Brocadia sp. | reverse complement strand
GTATGGACAAGATGTATGGTAAGACATTCCGGAGATTTAGCGTGGAAAGGATACTTGCTGACATCTTCAATGCCAAGCAGCATGGCGCAAACTTTGTTGTCTTTTCGGATGATAACTTTACGTTAGATGTCAAAGGATTTGAGTCTCTCTGTGACGCGATCGTCGATGCCGGGCATAATGATATTCGGTATATCATTCAGGCAAGCAGTATGGGCATTGCTTCCTCCGATACCCTTGTGGAAAAGATGGCAAGGGCGGGTTTTCGGATCGTCTTCCTTGGCATCGAAAACGTCTCGGAAGAAAATTTACGGCTTATGAAAAAGGGAAATATTATTGAAAAAACAAAGCTTGCTGTGAAGCGATTACATGAACATAATATTATGATTGTCGGTGGTATGATTATCGGGAACCCAAATGACAAGGAAGAGGATATTGCAAGAAATTATGAATTTTTTGTAGATTTGCAAATAGACTTCTTTGCGGATCAGATACTGACGCCTTATCCCAAAACAGGCATGCGGGATGAGTTGTTGAACGCAGGGCTGGTAACAAATACCAATGATTATAGTCGATACAACTGCTTTTGGGCGAATATCAAAACAAACTATTTAGGACCAGAAGACATCCAGTTTCTCAGATGGAAATATAACAAGAAATACGCCAATTATATTTGCACAACTCCAGCCTTTATCAAAAATTATCCCCTTGCCTACTATTACCGTCAGTATTTCAGGAGGCCGTTTTTGAAGCTTAAAAACAAGTTGTCTGGAAATAACCTGAGTGATATGGAATTGTACACGAGGGATATGGCAAGGGCAGAGGCCATGAATAAATTCTTTTGAGTATTTTGTTGTAATATTCGATTCCTTTGCTATAGTTATGACTTTAGGCCAACATCATAAAAATAAGGGGAAAACCGCCAAGGGCTTGGGTCAATGAAAGGGCATAAAAATTATTTTTGAGCCAAAACGTACGACAAAGGGGATAAGCATGGGGATAACTTTTATAGTTTTTAATCCATGTAACAGGACTTTGCAGCCAATGAAGATGTTACTGGTTTAAAAAGTTAGTAGTTTATGTCCTGCATTCCTTGAATATTATGAAATTGTGGTATTAAGTAAAATTTTGAAAAGAGGTTATTCTATGCCTACCGTATCAGTCGTTAAATGTCATGATTATGAATTAGAAAAGGTCTACCATGCCATTCATAAATCTTTGAGCCTGCTCAATGGTGTTGATAAATTGGTTAAGCCTGGCATGAAGGTGCTTTTAAAGCTCAATCTCCTCTCTTCTTCTCAACCCCCGGAAAGGGCCGTCAACACGCATCCCGCTGTGGTCAGGGCGCTTGTCAATATATTTCAAAAAGACTTCGGATGCGAGGTCTATATTGGAGACTCATCAGGAAGTGTAAAGAACGCTTCCACCTTCAATGCCTTTCGAATTACCCGCATCAATGAAATTGCAGAGGAGACAGGGGCAAAGATCGTTAATTTTGATAAGGATGAGTATATTGACGTTCACAACAAAGATTATGAAATTTTAGATAAATTTCGCATTGCCAGGACACTGAGAACGGTGGATTTTGTGGTCTCGGTACCCAAACTGAAAACCCATGGTTTGACGCAATACACCGGCGCTATAAAGAATATGCTAGGCAGCATTCCTGGTAATGGCAAAAAGAACGTGCATTTGATTGCACCAAAACCGACGGTGTTTGCAAAAGCTCTGGTAGACATCTACCACATGGTACCGCCTCACCTTATTATTATGGATGCCATTGTGGGGATGGAGGGAAACGGTCCCAATGCCGGTCAGCCTAAAAAGATCGGTTTGATCCTTGCCAGTAAGGATAGTGTAGCTATGGATGCAGTAGCAAGCAGCATTATCGGGTTTGAACCTATGGCCATACCGACTATCCGATTCGCACATCAGCGTGGGCTGGGTGTCGGTGACTTAGATACGATTAACGTAGTAGGTGAAACTATTGACGATGTGTCTGTTCCTGATTTTCAAAAACCTTCCAGCGGCGCTCAGGATTTTGCGGGAAAATACCTGCCTGATTTTTTACTGGCCATGATGTTTGATAGCACGTGTTCCACATTTTCTACGGTAAACCATTCGAACTGCACACGATGTTATGAATGCGTAAGGAATTGTCCTGCCGGTGCAATGTCAAAGGAAAGTGGCAAGGTGATTGTTGATAAAAAGAAATGTATTGGATGTTTTTGCTGCGACGAGGTGTGCGATTTTAATGCAATCGAAATGAAGCGTTCACTGCTGGGAAGGACACTCCTTGGTATGGCAAAGGCCCTGGGTGTGGAAAAGGTTGAATAAAAAAACTTGCACAAACATGTCCTCATGAAAATGGGGAAAAGAAGTCTTTGTAGGATAATTATGATAAGAAAACCTTAGCAAATAAGTTCAACGAAACAATGGAACTGCAGTGGACGAAGATATTTCTTCCTGAAATAAAGGAACTTATCGAAAACAAGGACTTCAAGGGTCTGCGAGATTTCCTTCGGGAACGCCATCCGGCTGACATTGTAGATATCCTCCGGGAGCTTGACCCTACCGAACGCGTAATGGGTTTCAGGCTGCTCGACAAAAATAAGATTTCCGAGGTCTTTGTCCTTTTTGAACCAGCAGAGCAGGAAGAACTTCTCAAGCAGTTCACTGAACAACACGCGAAGGAAATTTTAGTACAAATGCAGCCGGACGACCGGACACAACTCTTTGATGAATTACCGGCCCATGTCGTAGAAAAACTTTTAAAACTTCTCCCACCCGCTGACCGCAGGGAAGCAAATGAACTTCTGAACTATCCCCATAACTCCTCAGGTCGCATAATGACCCCGGAATACGTAGACCTTCAGATGGGTATGACCGTAGCGGAGGCATTGGAACACATTCGTAAAACCGGACCAAACCGTGAAACGATTTATATTTGTTATATTGTCGATGAGACTAAAAAGCTTCGCGGTGTTACTTCTCTGAAAAATATCATCCTTGCCCGTCCCGATCAACTCATTAAGGATATTATGAACGAGAATGTTTTCTATGTCCATACCACAGATGACCAGGAAAAGGCAGTTCAGGTGGTTCAAAAATATGATATCCTGGCAGTTCCTGTTGTGGATAATGAAGATAGACTGGTAGGTATTGTAACGGTTGATGACGTGCTGGACGTTGTACAAGAAGAAGTTACGGAAGACTTTCAACGAATGGCTGGTATCCACACCACAGAGGAGGAATATTTTCGTGTAGGGTTTTCAAGGCGAATCATCAACCGTGTCACATGGCTGGTCATCCTCGTCATTGCCGCAACTATATCACAAACCATACTGAGAAGCTATTCCGGAGTCCTCAGTTCGGTGATCGCCCTTGCATACTTTATCCCCATGCTTACGGGTTCTGGTGGTAATACCGGGTCACAGTCCTCTACCTTAATTATTCGGGCGCTAGCTACCGGAGAAATTAAAACCAGAGAATGGTGGCGGATTTTATTACGTGAATTTAAGGTAGGTATTTCCCTGGGACTTATTATGGGTATCATTGCTTTTACCATTGCCACTATATCACTGGGACAGATAACGTTAGCCTTGACTGTGGGTGTTTCCTTGTGTATTGTAGTGAGTGTGGGTAATATTGTTGGCCTGGCTATTCCTTTGTTCTTCAGATTTATAAAATTGGATCCCGCCTTTGTGTCTGCACCGCTTATTGCTACACTGTTAGACGCGACCGGACTGGTTATATACTTTGAGATTGCCAGTAGAATGCTCTCCAAGACTACTTCATAAATAAGACAATTACCAAGTGGTTATTCTTAAAAAATAAATTGTCAATGGAGATTTTCGAGGACGTTGTTTGTGCTGCAGGGAAGGGTTATATTAACTTGACATTTTTTTTACAGAATGGTATTCTGTTAAGAAGTCTTGTCATCTGTATAGTATGCGATATTCGGTCGGATGGAACGGAGTTATGCTTTGAATAATCAAAATAAATTACCCGGAGGAAAGGCTATGCTTTATGGTCTCGGCTTTGATAATAAAGACAACCATAAAAGAGTTACAACGGGAGAACAATTTTATATCGCAGGCGGCTCCGCAGAAACCCACGAAAACCTTGTTGAGAAGGTATTGGAATTCGGTGAGGCCGTAAAAAAATATGGCAAGAAATTGGATGATCTTTCTGAGGTAGAATTTTATACTATTGCGAAAGAGGTTGCTTCAGAGAGCAAAAAAATGTATTGGTTTTGTCAGGTCTGATTTTTGAATAGAAATTTATGAAAAATGTCCTTTTGGTTAGTCTCCTGTTATTGAACCTTATGTATGCTGTTGATACCTATGGCGCTGATGATTTTAGCGACTTTGATGTGCATTATCAAATGGGAAATGAGTATAATAAGAGTGGTTTGGTTGACCTAGCGATTACGGAATACAAAAAGGCCATAGAAATAAACGGTTATTCTGCAAAGGTGTATAATAATTTAGGAGTAGCCTATAGCAAAAGAAAGATGTTTAATGAAGAAATTGCTTCATATAAAATTGCTATAGAGTTGGATCGTACATTTGAAGATGCATATTTTAATCTGGGAATTGCGTATGGGTCAAAGGGAATGGTAGATGAAGAAATCAAAACCTATCAAAAAGTCATTGAGCTGGATTCTAAGAGTTTCGAAGCGTTCTATAACCTTGGGCACGCCTATCGTGGAAAAGAAATGTATGACGAATCTATTGATGTGTTTAAAAAAGCAATAGAAATCGATCCTACGTATATTGACGCATATTTCAATTTGGGTGTTACGTATGGTAAAAAGGGTTTGTTGGATGATGAAATTCAACAATACAAGAAGGTATTGGATTTGAAGCCTGATAGTGCAGAGGCCCATTTTAATTTGGGAATTGCGTACGGGGAAAAAAAGATGTTTGAAAATCAGGTCGGTGAATATAAAAAGGCAATTGCTATTAATCCGAAATATGCTAAGGCATATAAAAACCTGGAGTCGATATATCGTGAAAAAGGAATGAAGGAAGAGGCCGATAAGGAATTATCCAGGTATAACAATTTGGTGAAACATTGAGAGTGTAAAACGAACGGGAGAAAAAACAGGTTCTTTTTTTGTTTACGTTGTGCTGTGAAGTTATACATGATAAAGAGGAGGAAATATGAAATGATTGATAAATTGAATCAAATAATTACCGAAAAATCAGAAAAAATTATGACCAATGAAAAAGTAGAGGGATTTGTAAATAATTTAGGGGGGGTATTTTGTTTTGTTGGGGCAGTTGTGTTTGGTATTATGTTTATTGTAGGTAGTGCGAGTCTTATGAGGACTGGTAAGCAATACGTGGTAAAGCCATCCGCTGAGGAAAAAAAAGAGGCAGAGGCGACGTCTGAGCCGGCTACATCAGAAGAAACTGCGACAACAGAAGAAACTGCGACAACAGAGCACAGCGCAGAATAGTTTATAATCAAAAGAATTCTGGAGAAATCTTAACATACAGCAAGAAGCTGGTTTTGTCTGGTATGTATAGTTTTTATCACTTTTAAAGGGCGAATGATTTGTGTTTAAAAAGATATTTTTGCTAACGTGTGTTTTCTGTGTGACTCCGTGGTTATTTATTTTAAAGCCGGTTCATGCAATTTTTTTAGAACTGACCACGGGACAAATAGAAGAAGCTGTTGAATACGGTAAAAAAAACAAAAATATAGAAATCGCTGCATTTTCAAGACCCTGGACTATCTGTAAGGATAAAGGGCAGGGAACAGCAACATTGTTTACACCTTTCCATAATATCGCATATAAGGCTAGAAAATCTGCTATAGAGCATAGAGAATTTACTCAAGATGATATTATGCATGCTGTAGAAATTGGAGATACTCTCACCTTTTCTGTTACCGTCTATGGTGATGAATATGATTTTTGCACGCATTATACTGCCAAGCTTTATTATAAGGACGATGTAATTCAACCCGAGTTTGAGTTTGCCCCGCCACTAGCGGACGCCAGTGAATTTTGGCCTGATTCTCCGAGCCATTCGGCTCGTCTGGTCTTTAAATTCCCCACAAAAGGCGTTGATCTGGGCGCGCTTATTACCCTGGCAATTGTCGCCCCGGGGGGGGAAGAGAATCTGTATGATTTTGATCTGGCAAAGATGAAGTAGATTTTTTAAAGCGCATTCGAAAATAAAAGAGATACTTATGATGAACAAGCACGTTTTTTTAACTTTTATAGCTTTAGGCTTATCTTTATTTTTCGTGGGATGCGTTGAACTTTCTAAAAAATCGCCTAATGCCCAGGAAGAACATGTGGTATTGATTGATCAAAGGGTGCAGGCACTTGAAAAAGGGTTGTCGGATCTAAGCGCCTCTGCCCAGGATTTGAGAAAGCGGGTTGAAGAACTTTCACAGAAGGTCGTTGATGCTGATACAAATTACTCGAAGGTCCAGAATGCTCTCGATGGACTGAGTTCCAGGGTTGAACTGAAGGATAGTTCCTTTGAGACCATTCTTACGGAGACGCAAAAAAATATAAATGGCTTAGAAAAGAAGATTGTCGAAATTGAAAAATCAAAAACCGATTTACAAAACCAGCTCTTGGGTTTACAGACTCAAAGGTCGCGTCTTACGGGTTCCAGGATTGAGCAGCACACTGAGGCGATGAAAGAAGAGGCGAAGGAGATGATTGAGCAGGGACGTGAGATGATCAAAGAGGCAACTGGAGAAAAAAAATCAGGAGAAGATAAAAAGATAGAGGCGATAGCTGCAAGTCATGAAAAAGAGGTGTTGCAGAAGTTGTTGGATCAAGCCTTAGTATGCTATAGAGACGGACATTATAATGAGGCTATTGATAAATGGGAGGAAGTACTCGTTATTGACCCGGAGAATCTGGAAGCAAAATTTAATATTGAAATTGCTAAGGAAAAGATTAAATCCATTTCAGAAAGATAGTTTCCACCTTTGTTCGGCAATAGTTCCGAACTTGTCAGCATATCAGTTCTATCCAGGTAACACGGAGTGAAAGATCGTGGGGAAGTCTTCATCAGTACCGTACTGATACTGATAATTTTGATCATATAAGAATTTTCGTTTTATTGAAGTGGGTTTCAGGGTGGCATGGACAAACTTTGTTTGTCCATGTTTGTACCTAAATTAAGGTATAGGTCCAAATACTCCCCTAATCCACCCGTAAACGGGGGGGGAAACAGGTGTGTGGCCAATACAAGGTGCCGGATGCATAACTATACTATGCAAATTCGGCAATTATTTGCTGGGCATCTTCCGGATTCAATTCGGGTACTTTCAATAATTGAAGATTTTCCTGCACATGTTTAACGGTCTTCATGCCGACCAGCGATGTTGTTACTCCCTGGAGCGACCGAATAATCTGGATCTCGCGGCAGGCGATACTGTTGCTGAGGTTATCCAGGAGGGGGAAAGAGAATAGTTTGCTCTCTTTAAGGGTATGTGCCTGCAATAAGGTTGCACTGGACATAACATGGATACCCATTCCTTCAGCAGCATGAAGCAGAGAAACCCATCCGCCGTTGAGTTCTTGATTCTGTAATATTGCGGCCTCTGGCATATAGATATTTATGGGTAACTGAATAATCCGAAAGTAGTGCTGTGTTCCTACGGTGACTGCCTCAGCAGCCTGAATCACACGCCTCAAGCTGAGTCTGTTTGGGTCGTAAGCATCTAAACGATAACCGTCCCACGTTGCTGTGCCGTACATACGGATACGTCCAGCCCGAACAAATCCTTCCAAAACCTCGAATGCCTTAGAAAGTCTGTGATAAAATTCGTTTGCCGATAGTTCCGATAGTTGCATTTCAGGATTATGAATATAGTATATATCTATGTATTCAAGTCCCAGATTTTCAAGACTCATCAGGACACATTCATGGATAAATTCAGGCTTTAGAGAGTGGCATCCCTTAACCCAAGTTCAACAAGCAAAAATCGTATCTCTTGTAATACCTAGCGGTTACAATTTTCGCCCTTCATTTTTCGGCACTACATCTTTGAGTTTTCATGGATGATTTTAGATATTTTCTCCCTAGAGGTGTATGTTTAA
>JAUQXU010000018.1 GCA_030837935.1 Candidatus Brocadia sp. | reverse complement strand
TCATCACTCATTATTCCCCGAACGAGGTAACGAACTAAACCTATTGACTTGCATATTCAAAAGGTCTAAAATAACACGCAAAGAAATTACCACAGATAAATGGAATTGCTTGTAAAAATTAGGAAGTATACTAAGCCCATAGTAAGGAGCCTATAGTAAAGGTTGCCCATTATGACATTTGTCAACAAAGATTTTACCCCTTCCTTCCCCCCCCCCTGAATCCTCAACAAATAAAAATGCAAAAAAAGATGCCTAAAGAAGTAAGCAGGATATTACAAATTACATCTCAGGGTAAAAAAGCGGCTGATTTTACCAACGAATATAAAATATCAAGATAGATTTTTAAAAGCCTATAAAGAGGCAAGAGAAAATAAAAAGGGGTTATGGGATATGGGAGGTTGACAGTCGAATAGAGCAGTCGAGTGGTTGGGTTAAGCTTGTCCTGAGTGCGCGAAGGCCGAAGCGCACCCAACAAAACGTGATGGCTTGACAGAAGAGCAAAAGGTTGCATACCAAAAAAAATAACCCACGCAGAATCCTCTGCCCGAAATGCTGGAATTTAGGGCACATAAAATGCAGTGGTCAACATAAATAACTTATATATGCTAATAGCCGTAAAATAAGGCGGTTATTAGTACGGCTATTCATGTTAGATGTTCAGATATAGGATCGAATTACCTAAATGATAGAAAAGGAAATTAAAATCTTGTGGGGAAGATCTGGTAACAGATGTGCAATCTGCAAGCTTGAGCTAACGCCAGATGGTGAAAAAGAAACTTTGGGTGAAATGGCTCACATTGTTGCCAGATCAGCGGACGGCCCGCGTGGTGGTTCTGCGCTTCCATCCAACGAGCGTGATAAGTACAGTAATCTCATACTTCTGTGCCCTACACATCATGCGGAAATAGATAAGAACTTTTTAGACTGGCCTGTACCGAACTTGCTAGAAATAAAGGCGAAACATGAAGCATGGGTATCCGAACAACTGAATAATGGAAACATCAAAGTTGCTACAATCGATAATGCAGAGTTTCTTAAAAATCGTATATTAGCATGGCTTGAATTAAGTCGTGGTCATGTCTCAATTGTTCTGAGTCTCACACCTCTTAGGGTATCGGATGATCAAATAGACACAATGGGTCAGGATGTCCAAAAAGCATTAGAAGAAGCCAATTTACCAGGAAATAATCCAATTCAAAAAGTTAATCGTTACCAGACGAGGCCCTCTGAATTTGGTCTCTTAAATGAAAATTTTCCTGAGTTACCGAAGCGATTTGGACATTCTTTTCATATTTTTCGATCAGGACACTGCGAATATTTCCAAGAACTTGGGCACGATACTGACCGAATTACTGAAACCATTAGATTAAGGGGTGATGATATCAAGGGTGCCAAATACGTTATTCGATACACAGATATAGCCAAAGTGATTGACAGCGGGCTCCCTTGGTTGGAACAACTTTGGAAAAATGTCCTTCCATACGAATATATGGATTTTCGGTGCATGATTTTAAATACCAGAGACACTACTCTCTTTTCTTATGAGGTTGACCGGGAAGAGAGTGTATTTGGTCATCCCACAAGGTCAGAATCCCTGACTTTCAAAGATATTTTGTCTAAAGAGCATGACACAACTTTGCTATCGTTTGGCGTCCTTAGGCGGATAGCAAATTGCTTTGGTTTGGATTTACACAGTAAGCTAGACAGTACTGGGAAATACGCTCGGCCGGTATCCATGAGATGAAAACATCTAACAAGTCGAGTAGGGCAGGCATTGCTTGCCAGTCAGGTGGCCAGGTAGGATGGATTAAGGCGGAGCCGAATCCACCAATCCGCTAGGCGGATCAACCTAATTATTGTTGGAAAACAGAGGAAGCATGGGCACAATATGGAAATGTCAGCAGGTAGACTATCGGCTATAGGTGTAGCCGTTTCAATTGTTGCGCTCGTCATTTCTGGAGCAACAGCATGGTTTACAACTCTGCGACCAGCAAGAATTTCTTCCGTCATGCCGCATTGTGTGATGTGGCAGTTTTCGTCTTGGATAGGAGACCGCCCGAGTGGGGATGTAGGAAGCAGACAAATGACCCCATATTTAATAATTAGAAATCTTGGTGCCAGACCAGTAATTATTGAGGATCTTAGAATCCGTTTCATAACAGACCAAGGAGATGTCGCGGCGTATCCAGTTAGAAAAGTCCCCAATGACGTGATTGAAGCCCCTGGAAATAATAGATGTAAGTATGACTTCGGTGAGGGAGCGCCATTCTCTGGGATTATCCTGTCTCCCGGTGAGGGATGGACAAACTCCTATGCGTTTTCGATGGACGTGAAAAGCTATGAGCTATTAAAAGGCGACATAAGAATTTATGTAGAAATAAGGAAGGGTGGAAATGAAAAGTGGAAGGAAGTCCTAGAAGATGTGTTTGCCTTTGGGTCCATGCCATATCACTTACGACCATTGAAAGGTGAAGGTAGCGTTGCTGGGTCTATGAATGCACATGTATATTCCAAGAGGTGGAATGATGCCCGTGCGAAATGATTTTCTAACAAAGACCTCGAGATAGATTTAGAAAAGCTGGCGCTTTTCAAAACCACTCAGGAGGGTGTTAAGGGTCGCACCTTAACAGGCTGTCCGAGAATGACATTGGCCGGGCCAAAGTAGGTTATATATTGTTTATTGAGAGGTAATTTGTCGATATATAGTACAGTATCGGTCGTGTAAGTACATTCTCAGACAGCCTGTTAAATAATAAATGTTTCTAGATAACATTTCTTCTTCTGTGGGATTTATTTCTGGCTAAAGACGAAGGACATTTTTTGTTAGAGTTTGAAGGAAGGCTTTTAGGTCACGAATCTGAGGTTTAACATGAAAAAAATAGTAAAAAAGTATAAATTAACAGATACCGAGGGGCAGGAGGAAGATGCCATAAGATATTGGGCATCCAAATCAATAAAGAAAAGAATCGATGCAATGGAACAGATAATTGAAAACTATTATGCATTAAAAGGGCTGCATATACATGAGCAACGACTACAAAGAATTTTTAAAATTACTAAACTATC
>JAUQXU010000170.1 GCA_030837935.1 Candidatus Brocadia sp. | reverse complement strand
AACAAAAGTGCAGCTTCCTGCTCGTCAGATACTGGAAATTCCGTCTCAATCCCTTATTCATCAGGTCAATGATTCACACAGTAAATATAGGATTAGTTACAAAATGGGATATTACTCCTGTCTCAATCCCTTATTCATCAGGTCAATGATTCACACACAACCAGCAATAACGCAATACTTCAGGATTTTAAGCGTCTCAATCCCTTATTCATCAGGTCAATGATTCACACGCTGGTCGCGTGCCGCTTCGGTCATGGCGTATGTTCTGTCTCAATCCCTTATTCATCAGGTCAATGATTCACACGAAAAAAATAACAGCGATGCAAGGAGAGGCATGGCTTGGTCTCAATCCCTTATTCATCAGGTCAATGATTCACACGCACCTTCTGATGACGAAGTCGATCAAGGTTATCTTGGTCTCAATCCCTTATTCATCAGGTCAATGATTCACACGTAAGAAAGATCGTCGCGGATGCAGTGTCAAAGCTTCGTCTCAATCCCTTCTTCATCAGGTCAATGATTCACACATAAATGTGAGGTTTTATAGATTTAGATGATTATTTCGTCTCAATCCCTTATTCATCAGGTCAATGATTCACACAGCGCCCCTTGTAACCAATCTAATCACAACCACTTGCAAGGCCATTTCCTGTAACCTCCCTAATCTGTAATCATTTCAGATACAAATTTTTAAAAAATTTTCCAAAAAATTAACACAAGTATTTAAGAAAACATTATTTATGATTTTCCTGTAACCACCCCCTTTTTTTTGTCTGTTTTCAAAATCCGTTCACCTCTTAAACTATGTAGACATCTTCACTTTTGGTTACCTTACCCTGTCCAATAATCTTGATTACTCTTTCACAATTTGCACAGAGGGTATATACCCGAACACTATCATCTTTTTCCAGAACAATCCTTTTTATTCTGGCTACCATTTTGTTCAGAAGGTTGCCATCCAATATACACTCAAAAACGCTATATTGCACCCTGTCGCCAAAATCTTCAAGCGTTTTAGCTAATTTGGTTCTTCTCCTGGTGTCGGTTACATCGTATGAGACAATATATAACATGTTCTATTCTTTTCTACCAAACTTTTTTACCTCCCTCTTGTCCCCTCCTTGCGAAGGAGGGGATACAGGAGAGGTTCATTTGGTTGCCCTATGCTGCGATAAGATAGCCACTACGTCTCCATTGCAAATGGGATGTATGGAGTGCCGCTTTGAATACTCGAAGCAAGTCCCTCTGCCTGTAAACGAAAGCATTTCCGGAACGTGCTATTTTCCTTTGTCCTGGGATGAATAAACTCGCGGTTCAACATGCCCTCATATTCCACGAAATACCGTTTCAATGCTTCCCGCTTGAGATAAAATCCTCCATCCTGGGTATTCGAATAAAAATCCTCTGGCTTAAATATCCGATTATTTATGAGATTGAGCGTAAGCCGTTCGGCTATTGGTGCCCGGAACTCCTCCATAAGGTCAGAAGCGAGGGATGCCCTGCCATACTCAATACTATGATAGTAAGCAAGGTAAGGATCAAACCCTAGCCCGTCGAGGAGTGATGCTATTTCATTAAAAATCATCGTGTAACTCAATGAAAGCAGGGCATTGACCGGATCCGTGGAAGGGTGTTTCTTCCTTCCCGGAAAACCGAAACTTTCAGAGAGCATCCGGCCAAAGGCATCAAAATAGACCCTGGCAGCGCTCCCTTCCAGGCCAAACAGTTGGTCTATCTGGATTGCTGATTCCACCTCTCTGAGTCTGGCTTGTAACGCAAAAGCTTCATTTTCAATAACAAGTTCAGGATGATTATACGTATATTGTCGGATTACGTGAAGACAATTCCTGATCTTCCCGGCAACAATTTCCTTCGATAAGGAAAGCTTGAAATTAATGTCCCAATACCTCTTAAACTGCTGGAGTCGCAGCGCAATATTTTTAGTAGCAGGTGAGGTTATCTGGCCGATGAGTTTGCCCGTCCTCGTCAGAATGGCCATCTCAATTCCATGCTCAAAGAGTTCGTGCACAACCTGTGTGGTAAACTGGACATTGCCGAAGATGAGCACGGCGTTGATTTTGTGACACTGAACTTCAAGGAGGATTTCGTCGTCTTTCTGGACAATGAGCCGATCCCCGCTCTTGCGCAGGATAGAGTTTTGTTCGGTTAGATAAAGATTAGCCATGACCGCTAGTCCTTCCTTTTCGCGATAACAATATTTTGCCAATGTACCTTCAAACACCGATGTATTGTTTCAGGGTGGCATGGACAAACTTTGTTTGTCCGTGCCTTATTCTGCAGCACTACGATAATTTAAAGAGTAATTTCATCAACCGCCAGAACAACATTTCTTTCTCCATTGTACCAGCTTGCGCTTGACCATTTCCATTCTTGAGGACTTGATACAAGTCCTCGTCTAACCGGATTCTTATGCATATAGTGAATTTTTTCAAAGAGTTCATCTTTGCTTGTAATATTCCGGTCGTAACCGGGTCCAGTTTGCCAGAATCTAAAAACCTTTCTTGTTCCACGTTTCACCGTTAATTTGTCTAACCAATCACGGCTACTTTCTTCTAAAAAATGTTTAGCGTGCCTTGCCACTGATTGTTTGAGGGTTTTAAGAAATAATGAAATATCGTAATTTTGAACCTTCGGATAAACTAATAAGTGGACGTGTTCTGGCATGATCACGTATGCCCATAGGGCAAAATTGTATTTCTCTTTGGCTTCAATAATTGTCTTTATCAACCAGTTCCTCGTTCTATCGCGATTTAACAGAGGAAGTCGCTGATAACAGGAAAATGTTAAAAAGTGTGCATGACCCGGAATATTATAATGGCGAATGGTTTTCCTGTGTTGTTGCTCAATTCTGTATTTTATAGTCATAGTCTGTGAACATTTCTATAAACACGGACAAACAAGTTTGTCCGTGCCACCCTTGAAAGAAAATAATCCACCGTTTCATCAAGAAACGCAAAGAGATGTTTTATCTTATCATTTGCCACTGAGTGACCTCCTGAACCGTATTTCCTCAGCATCATGAAGTACCCTGTGAGCTACTTCATAAAGGGTGTCTTCATCTGCTTTTACCAGGTGTATTCCTTTTGATGCCTCCTGAACAACAAATGGCGACTCATCTTCGTCATCGAGTCTCAAGATGGAAATCTGTCTTTCGGTAGACATAAGAATTTTATCTATTATATCCGTCTCCTCTTTCTCATCCCTTGCCCTTATAAATACTCACAGATCAATATCCGACCTCTGGTGAGGTGTGCCTCTGGCATACGAGCCATAAAGGATTGCCACAAGGATTTTGCCTTCTTTTCTGAGTTCATCGAGAACTCCTTTCAGGGGTTTTAATTCTTTTTCTTCGTCCATATTCCCTCCTTTCTCGTCTTCACCCCTC
>JAUQXU010000169.1 GCA_030837935.1 Candidatus Brocadia sp. | reverse complement strand
GTGATATAGAGAAGGCATTTGACATATATTTAGACGAAATGGAAGCAATTGAGCTTTATGGTATGGATTTAGATGAGGCCGCAAGAATCCTTGAGATGAAAAAAAGAAAACAATGATAACCCAATCAGGCCAACCTTCAAGGCTGGCCGTTTTTGTAGATGTTTTTCCTTTATTTATTTATTTACTTCAGCTTATTTATTTTCATGTTATCGGTAGCAAAATGGGAAAGGAAAAAAAGATGGGTAAAAAAAATAAAAAGAAGATTAGCAAAAAGAAAAACGTGGATAATGCTTTACCATCCTACTCATGGATGGGAGAAGATGGGATGCATGTCATGACGCCTGGCGACCAGCCATCTCCGGAACAACTTGAAGAGATGACAAGGATGTTTTCAGGATAGTATCCGCAATTCGCCCATGTGGGGTGAGATGATTAAGAAATATGGCGCTGAAAAAAGCAGAAGAACTTCTGAAGCAGTGCAAAGCAAACCTTAAATAATGCTGCGTTTATAGGTTTTTGAATAAGAGACGGTGTGACAGGCCGGTGCGCCAGACATATTCCCCGATATTCCATGATGGACGGTGATCGGTAACGCTTTATGAACAAATTTGAATAGGGTTTAGCCAAAAACAAGTTGCTTTCGGCTGTGCCCATAGGAGTAAAACAACCTTGAGCAAATCCCTTACAAAAAAAGAATTTATACAAAAGCTTGCAAATGAAGATTAAGTGTCTGTGCACCCTGTGGGGTATGAATAAGGCTACCCTTGAGGACAACCTCAAGGTGATCAAGGATGCCGGGTTTGAAGGGGTTGAAATGAAGGTTCCCAACGACAGCGCCGGGAGAAAGAGGCTTGGCGTCCTGCTCAATGAAAGCGGGCTGGATTTGGTTGCTCAGGTCAGGGCAGATGGGACAACCGCTGATGCGCAACGAGAGTCCCTAAAAAAGGGGCTAAGCGAGGCCGCTGAGCTGAATCCCTTGCTTGTGAACGTTCATTGCGGCAAGGATTTCTGGCATTTTACGGAAAACAGAAGGGTGATTGTAAGTGCCCAAAGTTTTGCCGCCGAATGCGGGATAAAGGTGCTGCACGAAACGCATCGTGGCAGGGCGACCTTTTGTACGACGGCGACCATGGATATCATTGATGCTGTGCCGGAGATACGATTCACTGCGGATTTTTCACACTGGTGCTGCGTACACAATTCCCTGCTCCGGGATCAGCGTGAGGCCGTTAGCCGTGTCATTGAACGAGCCGATTACATCCATGCAAGGGTCGGCTGTGCAACCTCTCCCCAGATTGCTGATCCGAGAGCACCGGAGTGGAAGGATGCCGTTGATGCACATATGCGGTGGTGGGAAAAGATAGCGGAACATCACCAAAAGAACCACGCAGCATATTTACCGATATGCCCCGAGTTTGGTCCGCCTCCATATATGGCTACCATCCCCTTTACCGGAAAACCCATTGCCGATGCGTGGGAGATAAACTGCTACATGAAGGATATGCTTAAGGAGGTTAGGTCATTTCTTGGGATCGTAAGGGGGTGACAATAATTAACATGACATCGTATCTTACTGCTGATAATTTGAATAAATCTTTTTTGCCCTTTCTCTTAACTGTTTCGCTTCGTTTTTCCTTCCGGTTCCCTCATAAAAATCCGCCATTTTCTCCAATATGGTTGCAATTAAAGGGTGGTCTTTGCCATATTCCTTTTCGTATATTTCAAGCGCCTGTTTATAAAGTGACTCGGCCATCATGTTTTCACCCTGGTAGTAATAAAGCGTTGCCAGATTGTTCATCGCAGAGGCAAGGTCGGGATGGCCTGAACCGACTGTTTTTTCTTCGATGGCCAGGGCCCTTTTGTAGAACGGTATCGCTTCAGCATATTTTTTCTGATCTTGATAAAGCTCTCCCAATCTGTTCAGGACATTAACAACACCGGGATGATCCGGACCAAACACTTGCTCATAGATACCAAGAGATTGTTTGTAAAAGGGCTCTGCTTCGGCATATTTGTCCTGAAGGAGAAACATTTCCGCAATCTCGTACAATACTTTGGCAACGGAGGGATGGTCTGAACCAAGCGATTCCTTGTAAATCGTGAGGGCCTGATGAAAGAGTGGTTCGGCTTCGGCATATCTGCCATAGGTTCGATAAAGTATTCCCAGCAAGTTCATTGAATCTGCAATACGGGTATTGCCGGAAGGAAATGTATTTTTCGCTACCTTTAACGCCTCTTCGCCCGCCTTTATGGCATCTGCATATCTCTTTTTTTGTAAAAGCGAGGTGGTTTTATCATTGAGTTCCTTCCACGAATTTTCCTGAGTATAGGCAGGCAAGGCGCAAGCACCAAACAGAACCAATATAAAAAAGACTTTCGTTCCACAGAGGCGAAGATGTTTCATACTGTTTCCTATCGTGACCATTTCAAAATCTCCCCTTTAACATTGAATGTTAATATCAGTTTCATTTTTCACAGAATTATCGTAGTATTATAACGAATCTATAACACAATAACCATTGATGATTTATTGTGTGCAGGGTAGTGCAATTTCATTGGCCAGGGATCATAACTATGGCAATAAAAGCAACAATATTTAAGTTCGAGCTGAACATAGCGGATATAGACCGTAATTATTTCCAGGATCATAAGCTCACTATAGCACGGCATCCATCCGAGAATGACGTCCGTATGATGGCGCGTTTAGTGGCATTTGTCCTGAACGCCCATGAAGATCTTGTATTTACCCAAGGCGTGAGCCGCGGCGATGAACCAGACCTGTGGCGAAAAGATTTAAACGGGAATATTGAGGTGTGGATAGAGATTGGGCAGCCCGATGAGAAGCAGATCCGCAAGGCCTGTGGCCGCGCCAAAGAGGTTATTATTTACACCTATAGCGGCAATAGCGCAAACGCCTGGTGCAAAAAGATACATCCCGATATAAATCGGTTCAAAAATCTATCGGTAATAAACCTGCCGACGGAAGCCATTCAGGAAGTGGCAGCGTTGGCGCAACGCTCTATGGATTTCCCATGTACCATACAGGGAGGAGAAGTATGGATATCGGGCAGGGATAAGACCGTGAAGATTTGTCCGATAAGGTGGAAAGAACAAGAAAGGTAATCTGATTCGTTGAGTTTCGCTTTACTCAGCCCAACCTTGCTAGTAAAGATTGCTATAATCAAAAAGTCATTTAATTTAAATACTAAATTTACGTATAGGAATTTCAAATACCCCCCATAATCCCCCTCGTAAACTGGGGGACACAGGGGGGTAACCAAATACAAGTTGCCGAAGGCCTAATTAAAAAACGTTTACTATAGTCTGCTATGTTTGGGTTAAAATATATCTGGAGGGGACAGGTGAAAGTATCCGTATCTGATTCTACCCGCACAATTCTTGATATGCTCAATGATCCAGGACTTGGGAAGGAATCAGGATTATTGGGATTAATATTCGGAAGGGCGTAAAAATGCAGATACTCGTTGATGCTGATGCATTTCCCGGCGTGATAGTGGATATCCTGTTCCGGGCAGTTGAGCGCGTTCGTGTTCCGTTGATTCTGGTATCGAATAAGCGTCTGAAGGTTCCTCGGTCTGTGTACATTTCGAGTATTACGGTATCTGCGGGATTTGATGTGGCAGATAATCGTATCGTTGCGATGGTTCGACAGGGCGACCTGGTTATTACTGCTGATATACCGCTTGCAGACCGTGTTGTTGAGAAGGGCGGATATGCGATTGATCCACGCGGTGAGCTCTATACGGAAGCGAACATAAAACAGCGGCTGGCTATGCGCAATCTTTTGGATGAACTCCGGAACGGCGGTATGATTACCGGCGGTCCTTCTTCATTTGGCCGGAAAGATATTCAGTTATTCGCCTGTCAACTGGATCGTTTTCTGACAAAATATTGTAAAGACTGAAGGAGCAGAACAATGGCATGCATGCAGACGTTCAATTCTTCGCACCATTTATGCGTACGTGAGACGTTTCCTCTTGGTCGGAAATGGGTGGGGGTGATTAAGAATTGAAAAGCGAATCACAACATATTGCTAAAATTCTCAGAAATAAACTTACTGATGCAGAGAAGTTACTGTGGAGACATTTGAGAGGAAAACAATTAGAGGGTTTTAAATTTAGAAGACAAGAACCCATGGGTAATTATGTAGCAGATTTTGTATGTTATGAAAAAAGAGTCATATTCGTATATCCACAGAAAAGCAAGAAGAAATAAAAATGAATAATTGGTTTTTATATGTGATACGATGTAGACATGGAAGATTATACACAGGCATTACCACGAATGTAGAAAGGAGATTTGCAGAACATAAAAGTAATGATAAAAAGGGGGCAAAATGTTTACGGGGAAAAGCGCCTTTAACGCTGGTTATGAAAAAGAAGATTGGAAGCAAGAGCATGGCATTAAAGATGGAAGCAAAAGTAAAAAGGCTATCAAAAATCAAAAAAGAGATGTTCGTGGAAGGTAAAATCAAAGTAGGGGAAATATGAAAATAGAACGGACACGGGATTGGGGGGCGCATCTTTGATATTTACTATTAATATTGCCTGTTCTAAGACACTCTGATAATGTTTGATTTTACTTTGGGGCTATTTACAAATACTGCCTGCCTCTGCTCATCTATAGAAAACTGCTTGCTTTCCTTTGCTCTTTGCTCACTTTCCAGGCTCAGTTGAGTAATTTGCTGCAAGATCCTATTCGATACGGTTGCCACATTGGGTCTGTGTTCAACATTGCCTTCATAATTCACTGCCGGTCCCACGGTTATACTGTACGTCCCGCGCAGGCACCAGTATCTCATGGTGCGTTTCCCTGCAACAGTCGAGGCGATGGCATGGTTGCGCTCTCGGTCCAGATAGATGCCAATAGGCACGACAGGCACGCCTGTGAGCAACGCCAGGCGGGCTGCACCTGTGCGTAGAGGGTGAAAACCTCCTTCCTGCGGGCTAACGCACCCCTCCGGGAACAGAGCAACTGAGTAACCTTCCTCAAGTAGTCGCCGCGCTGACTCGAACGCAGACCGACCTTTGCCAGAAGGCACCGGCACTTGTCCCAACCGTCGCAGAATCGCACCTATCATAGGGATCTGGAAGGGTTTGTCGGTGATGAGAATTTTGACAGGGTGGGGAAAGATCGATGCCAGATAGATAGGATCAGAGCAACTAGGATGGTTGGCGACAATTAGCATAGGTCCCGATGGGAGCGATGCCTTCCAAATGACATCCAGCCTGAGCATCAATCGTGTGTAAATACGTATAATCGTCCGACTTATTGTATAGGTCATCTCTTGTAGCATGTTTTCCTGGCAGTGAAAAATTTTGTATAAATTTAAGAAGGGTAGAAAACAAGAGCATTCCCCTCTCTACCGGGAGTTGTAAGATTTCACAACAATAAATCAGGAAGGAATACACTATAAAAAGTAAATGTACCAGAAATCAGTTACATAATCAAGGGGATAGCAGAAACACATGGAAAGATATTTACCATGGTACGGTACAACGGAAGAAAGATCGCAGGGCAATATTTAAGCAATTTACAGTCTTAAAAACAAGAGAGATATTTTGCAGTGAAAAATAAGATTATTGATAAATTTCCAAAATGACCTATAATAAATTAAAATGAATCTTCATTGATATCTCACCCCATATACAAATCAAGTCTACAATAAACCCAGTTCTGTCTACTACTTTACGGGAAAACCTTTCATAATCCAGAGTCACGCCATTTTATAGGTATAAATAAAGCACCGGTACCGGTAAAGGACATATTCTTAATCCTGGTTAATTCAACTTCCACAAGTTGAAAAAGCTATAAATCGCATGGTTTGTCCTATCTAAATAGAAACATTCACGATTTTTTAAAAGTGTATTTTATATGTTTCTGAGTTCATATATTTAATAGTGGAATCCTGGAGGCGCAAAAATATAGTATGAGTATGAATAAAACCAGAGATCAGATAGAAGGTAAATACAAGTGGGATTTGTCTGTTTTGTATGCATCGGATGATACGTGGGAAGAAGACTACCGGAAGGTGGAAAAAGGACTTCCCCGGCTCATGGAGTTCAAAGGCTCTCTTGCTGATCCCGGTAAACTCGGGCAGTTTATGCAGTTTTATATTGACCATTCTGTGACGAGAGAAAATTTATATGTGTATGCGCATGTCCGCTTTTTTGAGGATACCCGAAATGCCGTGTACGAAGAGATGAAAGGTCGCATCGAACTGCTCGCTTCGAAGATTTCCGCACAAACCGTCTTTATAAAGAAAGAACTGTCCTCATTATCACAAGATGATATCGATACCATGATTCGTGAAAATTCTCAGCTGGGAGGTTATCTCTTCTTTCTGGAAGGCTATGCCCGGTACAATCCTCATATCCTTTCTGAAGAGACGGAGACTGTCCTGGCGGAACTGGAAATTGCCTTAAAAAAGCCTGATGATATTTTTTCGGCCTATAATAATAACAATATTTCATTCGGGGAATTTGAACATAAAGGTGAAATAATCCGCCTTTCTCATGCAAGGTATGCGCAACTCTTGGAATCGCATGACCGGGCGCTCCGTCAAAATGCGTTTGATTCCTATTACCGGCCTTACCGGCAGAACATTGACGTGCTGGCAAATACCTACGCTGCAAACGTACTTGCAAACATCAAGCTGGCGAAGGTCCGCAACTATGCGTCGATGCTGGAAATGTCCCTGTTTCCCGATTACGTGCCAACTACGGTATTCAGTAATCTCATTGAGGTTGCAAAAGAGAACATTGATGTGATCAGCGAGTTCAATGCCCTGAAACAGGAAGAGCTTGGAATAGAAGAATTACACTTCTATGATAATTATGTCCCCCTGGTTCGTGAGGTTGATAAGAAATATTCCTACGAAGAGGCAATTGATCTGGTTCGTACAGCGCTTGAACCCCTCGGCGCAGAATATCTCAGGAAGTATGATGCTACTATTCGTGCTCGGGTAATTGATGTATTTGAATCTCCCGGCAAAAGAGCGGAGGCGTTTTCCTGGGGGAGTTATGCAAGCCGTGGATTAATTTTCTTAAATTACACGGAAAAGTTCTCTGATGTTTCAACATTTGCACATGAATTCGGTCATTGCCTGCATCGTGATTACTCTATTGAAAATCAACCCTATATTTATTATCAAAACCCGATATTTCTGGCTGAGATAGCCTCGACATTCAACGAGGCATTACTGTTTGATCACATGTCAAAGATTGCAGAATCCAGCGAAGAGAAGAAATTTTTTCTGTATCACAACATGAAGCGCATAGAGGCAACCTTCTACAGGCAAACGATGTTTGCGAATTTTGAAAAGGATATTCATGAGATGGCCGAATCCGGCAAGGTCTTGATGGCAAAAAGCATTACCGACGTCTACCGGAAAAACCTTGAGGCCTATTTGGGTAAGGGGATGGTTATTGATGAGTATTTAAACTACGAGTGGGCGCGCATTCCCCATTTTTACAATGCCTTTTATGTGTACAAATATGCTACCAGTCTTTCAGCGGCAATAGCCTTGTCCGAGCGGCTAATTTCTGGGGAAAAAGGCGCCGTTGAAGATTATCTGACATTTCTGGGAGCAGGGTCGCACAATGAACCGCTTAAAATTCTGAAAGATGCCGGGGTTGACCTTGCCGGAAAAGGAGTGTATGAAGTAACGGTCCACAAATTCAGGAAATTACTGAAAGAGTATAAATCATTATAAAATTCCATTATGTTCATTGTATAGGAATTTTCACCTGAAAATACTTTTTTCATACAAAGGCACAAGTGAAAATCCCGGCAGGTTTGTAACTTATTACGCAACATAAAATCAGAAATATGGATAAATCAAGCAAGGAAAGATGTATCCAATGCCGGTTAATAATGCAAGACTGTATTTGCCGGGATATTTCAGCCTTTTGGACGGAACATAAAATAACCCTGTTAACAAGTAAAAGAGAAGAGCGGATTATCTCCAATACAGGAAGGCTGCTTCGATGTATGCTGGGAAATATCTCTCCTGTTTATATAGGAAAGAAGGGGTGGGAAAAAGAGGTTGAGTCGGAAATAGTGAGAACCGATTATACGCCGGTAATTCTTTTTCCAACAATGCCTGTTTGTGATGGGCAAATAATTATGGAGGAAATGGGGAAACCATTGAATGTTTTTGTTCTGGACACCAGCTGGAGAAATGCGAGGAGATGGCTTCACAAACCAGTGCTTATGAATTTAAAAAAAATCGGATTAAAAACAGTACCGCCTTCTGAATATTATCTCAGAAAGCAATCTGTAGAAAACTATTTGTGTACCTTTCAAGCAGTTACTCTATTAATGGCGGAACTCAGGACGAAGGGTTTTGCTTCGGTTTCTTTTCAAATGAATGAAAAGTTTACATTGTGGGTGAAATCTCTGGCAAGGGAAAGAGGGTTGACCATAAAGAAAGCCATGACCTAACCACTACCAGAAAATAGGGACACGTCCCATATGAATATTTACTTATGGAATAAACACGGTTAGAAGATGATACCTTATGCTTGCTTATCAAGCGATTAATCATTATAATCATGAAATGGAATTAAATCACATTGGTGTCACGAATAAGAGTGAAAAACACGCGATAGAGTTTTATCAGGATTTTTTGGGTCTTGAAAAGGCAAGAGAAATTATCCTGCCCCCGGAACTTTCAGGGCAATTGTTTTCTCTTTCTCGAGAGATTAAGGTGTTGGTTTTTGAAAAGCCAGGGATAAAGATCGAGGTATTCATATCTGATTTTCAACATGCCAACCCCAATTTTACTCATTTCGGTATGATGCTGGATAATTTCTCAGAGGTCACAGAAAAGGCTCAGCGGTCTCATGTTGATATTATCATTGGGAAACATAAGGATAAGACCGTATACTTTCTCAAGGATTTTTCCGGCAACCTGATTGAAATAAAACAAAAATCGTAAAACGGGTTGAGGTGGATACACCTTATTTTTACTAACGGGAGGCATCTGGCAGAAAAGCAGCAGCCGATGCCCGGGAGAAAAATTTAGTATAAAAAGATAACCCGCGGAGCATTTCAGGATGTGATTTCCTGGCAAAAGCAGATCTTGTATTGCATGTCTAGCGGCTCAGTGTTTCATTTCTCAAAATATTCTGCTGTATCCTGCTGCTTCAATTTGTTTAATACGATTTCTGCCGGGGTTAAATATTTTTTCTTATTATTGCACGCCTTACAACACGGGACGATATTCCCCTTCGTACTTTTACCTCCCCTCGATAGAGGTACCACATGGTCCATGGTAAGTTCATCAGGGAGGAACTTTGCCTGACAATAATAGCATATCCCCTGGGAAATTTTGTTCTTCCACCACTGAGATTTCCTCGTCTCCTGAGCCTTCAGCTTTTCCCAGGCAATATGTTTCTGGTCTTTTTCTATATGAATCCATTCAGACATGACTATTTTCCTCTTTGAAAGACATCTTCACTCGCGAGCTATGACTAGTGATTGTCAAGTTAGAAAGTCCCCTCTAGAAAGAGGGGTTGGGGGTGTGTTACGGCATTTTTTACACACGCCTTTATCCCCTCTTTTCGGAGGGGAATCAAAGGATTGAAATTTCTGAATCTTAAATTATTCTATATTATTTTACCACAAAAGAAAAGGGTTAACAAAAAACACTATCTATCCGGTGGTCAAAGAAAAACAATTATGGACAGACATTTTGACAAACAGTACATCAGTTTGTATTATCTGTTTGCCGAAACAGTGCTTCATTTCCAAAAACGAACAGATGGTTGTTGAGTATTAATCAAAGGACTTTATACGTACCAGAAAAAAAGGACGAGATGTTTCCTGATAAAGAGTATCTTTTAAAACTCGTACACATGCGCATGCCGTTTGGCAAATACAAAGGGAGATTCCTGATTGATTTGCCAGAGGCGTATATTGTGTGGTTTGCCCAACAGGGATTCCCAAAGGGTGAATTAGGTAATATGCTTGAGTGTGTCTATGAAATCAAACTGAACGGACTGGAATATCTATTGAATCCCCTCCGTGCGAAGCAGGGGAAAGAGGGGTGGTTATAAGTTCATGTTAAGGAATTTCAAATAATTAAATGCCGTCAAGTTGGGTCTGACTTTGCTAAACTCTTGAAAATTATTAACATTCCATGAAATTTTATGCTACTATATGTTTAAAAAAGATACTTGTATAAACCGACCATTACCGTCTTTCTAAAAATACTACTTTTGATAGTTTTGCCTGCCTGTGCCGGCACGGCAGACAGGCGTCTTTGCGATGAACTATTATCTGTTTTATAGTATTACTCTATAAAAACTTCTTTTTTGTGTAAGTTTTTTACCTCCCCTTCATCCCCTCCGTGCCAAGGAGGGGAAAGCCGGGTGGTCAATGTGGTTGCGGCTATGCTGCGTTAGGATTTTATAACTTTTGTCGCTGGAGAGAAAAATAAGAATACATGAAATTTACTGAACTAGACATTCCCTCAAACATCCTCAAGGCACTGAAGAAGATGGGGTATGATGAAATGACCCCTATCCAGGAGGCGACGTATCCGGTAATATTTGCTGGGCAGGATCTTTGTGCTCTTGCTGAGACCGGGTCGGGAAAGACGGCCGCCTGTGCGATCCCGCTTATCCAGAAAGTTGATCCTGCTTTGAACGCCATTCAGGGACTTGTGCTTGTCCCGACGCGTGAATTGTGTATGCAGTATATGGCAGAGATACAGAAGATCGCGGCACAGACTGACGTGATTCCTTATGCGGTGTATGGTGGTTTTGATAAAAAGATTCAGATTGCCACGCTGAAACATAAAGTGCATATTTTGGTTGCAACACCGGGGAGGCTTATTGATCTTTTATACGATGGGGTACTTTCTTTTGCGCATGTGAAATGTGCTATCCTTGATGAGGCGGATGAACTGTTAAAGGTAGGGTTTCTTGAAGACATTGAATTTATTATGTCATGCATCCTGCATAAACATCAGACGCTCCTTTTCTCTGCGACGATGCCAGATGATATCAAAAAGCTTGCACATGACTGTTTGCGTGACCCACAACATATCTCCCTTATTACAGAGAGGGTCGCGCCGGAAAGCATTGAGCATTATTTCGCCTATTCCCATCCAAAACAAAAGCATACAGAACTCATGAAGTATCTTGAAGGTGAGGATGTTAATCAGGTGCTCATTTTTTGCAATGCCCGGCACATAGTTGATACGGTGTTTCGCGCGCTCCGGAAGGATTTTCAAGATATTGACTACATGCACGCGGGTCTCAGTCAGGATACGCGTTCTTCGATTATTCGGAAATTCAGGAGCCGGAAGCTCCGCTACCTTATTGCGAGCGATGTTGCCGCACGAGGGCTTGATTTTTCGCATGTTTCGCATGTGATTAATTGGGATTTTCCGAGAGACGGAGAGCAGTATACGCATCGTACCGGCCGTACTGGCCGTATGGGTAAGAAGGGGAAGGCTTTTACCTTTGTATCCAAACGTGATCTTCCGCTCCTTCACAAACTACTTAACAGTAAAAATATCACTCCCTGCTGGATTGGAAAAGATCCTCTTTGCGAAAATAACGCACCTCATGAACGGAAAACTCAAAGGAGAAAAAGATCCTTTCGGCCTCATTCCGCTCAGGGAAGAAAGAAAACGGAATAAAGGGAAATCATATGGGGGGACAATAAAATATGAAAATACGCATAGCTGGTCGTAAACTTGTTTAATACTATAGCTGCCAACCTTCCCGTTTGGCCTTTCCAATAAGATTCTCACTGTCCGCCCTCTTGTCATACTCCTCTATCACTTTATGGGCTTTTCCCGTCTTGTTTGTAACAAATTCCCGATAGGTATACTTCTCATCTTTAAATATCTCCTTCGGCTTCATTTTCAGGTGCAAATTCTTATGCAATAAATTTATTTTTTTATTTGCATTCATATATATTCTTTGATAACATTAGTTTTAATGTTTGGTTGTATGGTAAAGTCATATTATATATGGGTGTTATATTAAGGCTGCAAGGTTTACAACCTTGAAGCCTTTTTTTATTTTAAAAATTTTTATATGTGAGAGGGGGTGATTTTAAAATGGCAACTGGAACAGTAAAGTGGTTCAACGACAAGAAGGGATTTGGTTTTATCTCCCAGGATAACGGTCAGGATGTTTTTGTACATCAGACCTCAATCCAGACTGAGGGGTTTAGAACCCTTGCAGAGGGGGATAAGGTCGAGTTCGAGGTCATAAAGGACCAGAAAGGCTACAAAGCTACAAACGTCGTTAAATTATAAGTTTATGAAAAGGCACTCTCTTATATTTTAAAGTATAATCAATTGCAATGGGTCAGGTGTTTAAAAATATGGAGTAGTCACTTAAATTATAATTATAATTGCGACATGAAAGCCCCAATATCGGTAAAAGGATATTGGGGCTTTTTGTTTGGAATAAAAAAAACTCGCACAATTATATCTCCTCGCCTGTTGTTGTGTCTACAACTCCGACAGGATCACCTTCCTTTAATAAAATGCCCTTCAGCCGCACATTGGATTTTATTTTTATAGCCTCATATGGCTGTCGGGTATTCTTCAACAGCATGACGATCAAGAGTAGACGCGTCCAAGGTCTCCTTGTATTTGATAATAGTCCATTTAGGATTAAGGGCGACAAGCCTCTTGTTAATCCGTTCTCTTCTTGTCTTCCACTCAAGTTCTTCGGTCATTCTTTATGTCGTAATTAAGGAACAGGTACAATTAAAAGATTATCGGTGGCTGAAGTTCCCACATAAAACCAAACCTGATTTCACTAGCACCATGAATCCTAATTTTCCCCTTAATCTAATCTATTTAGGAATAGTATCGCCACGAACGGGGATTTTGTGCGGCTCCACGGCATTTTGAGAACGGGAGAATTTTCCTTCAAAATCATGGATCAAACGCACCACAACCGGGGCGAGTACTACCAGTGCGATGAGGTTGGGTATTGTCATCAGACCATTCATGATATCTGCAATACTCCAAACCATATCTAATTTAACCACAGCTCCGACCAACACAAGGGGAAGCCACATGAACCGGTAGGTATATCTGACAATACGTCCATGACCCATGAGATACGCAGCGCACGTTTCCCCATAAAAACACCAGGCAATGTTCGTGTCATAAGCGGTCAGTACCATGCAGACGGCAACGACTGCAGAACCAGCCTTTATGCCCAGCAATGATGAGAAACCCTGAATTGTGAGAGATGCCCCGGTTTCGCCGGATTTCCACGCACCGGTAAGAATGATTACCAGCGCCGTTGCCGTGCACATGATGATCGTATCGACAAACACCTCCATCATACCCCAGAATGCCTGACGCACGGGATGGTCTGTTCTGGCAGTTGCATGGGCGATGGGGGCGCTCCCCAGCCCTGCCTCATTACTGAAAACGCCCCTGGCGATCCCGTAACGGATCGCCTGCATGAGCGCAGCACCGGCAAATCCGCCAATTGCCGCTGTTGGCCGGAATGCATCCCGTATGATCATCATCAGTGCAGATGGCACGTAGGCGATTTTCCATGAGATGATTGCAAGGGCGCCCATCATGTAAAGTATGCACATAAACGGGACGCAGAATATAGCCACATGGGCGATCCTCTTTATTCCTCCTATCGTTGCCAGTCCGACAAAAACCAAAAGTCCTATGCCGGTCATCCAGGGCGGAATATGGAAATAGCAAAGTCCCTCGGCAACGGAATTCGATTGGACCATGTTTCCGATCACGAATGCCGTCAATGCGCCGAATATCGCAAATAAGAATGCAAGCCATCTCCAGGCAGAACCCATACCGCGGCTGATGTACATCATAGGACCACCGACCATTGGTCCACCCGGTTCCCTCGTCCTGTAGTGAATACCAAGGACTACCTCAAAGAATTTAGTGCTCATACCGAGAACTCCCGAGATCCACATCCAGAAGATAGCACCGGGACCTCCCGCCGCAATAGCAGTCGCCACACCCGCAATATTTCCAACCCCAATAGTCCCGCCAATCGCAACGTTTACTGCCTGAAACGGGCTGATATCCCCTTCCCCAGCACCCTCACCGCGAAATGTCCTCACAAACGTCTCGCGCCACATCCGTATAAATCTTCTCATCTGGATAAAGCGGCTCCGTACTGCCAGGAACACTCCCACCCCGATGATAGCGATAATCATTGGGGCTCCCCATAGATATGCGTTCAGTGTATTCGTAAACTTCAGTACATTTTCCATGTTCATTCGTGGCTTAAATTAAGCTGCCTTTGGTTGGGACTTATAAGTTCCCCTTTGGTAAGAAGGGCCGGGAGTGTGTTAAAGGTTTTTTTCCCCACCTCTCAATCCCCTCCCAGGAGGGGACTTCCCAAAATCTCTTCTCGATAGGGGGCAAGGGGTGTGTTGGTTCATTTCTTCATTAAAAAAGATTGAAATTCCTGTACGTTAAACTTATTTTTTCAACCACTGTGCGGCATCTTTTGCCCAATAGGTCAGGATCATATCGGCACCGGCACGTTTTATCCCTGTCAAAATTTCCAGGGCAACACGCTTTTCATCAATCCAGCCCTTTTCAGCAGCTGCCTTCACGATAGAAAATTCACCGCTTACATTATAGGCTGCAACAGGATAATCGAATGAATCCTTTATTATGCGGATGATATCGAGATAAGCCAACGCCGGTTTTACCATCACAATATCGGCGCCTTCTTCAATATCCAGCGATACCTCCCGCAATGCTTCTGTGGCATTGTGAGAATCCATTTGGTAAGAGGACCTATCGCCAAATCCCGGTGTAGATTCGGCGGCTTCCCGGAATGGCCCATAGAATCCAGAAGCATATTTGGCGGAATATGCCATGATGGGGATATGATTGAATCCTTCTTCATCAAGCGCATCCCGAATCACCCCTACGCGGCCATCCATCATATCACTGGGTGCTACAATGTCTGCGCCTGCCTTTACATGAGAAACCGCCTCTTTTGCCAGGAGCTCTAAGGTCATGTCATTATCCACGTCGAAATGACCTGTCTTGTCATCTCTTCTCACAAATCCACAGTGTCCATGGTCGGTATACTCACACATACAAACGTCCGTGATCACAAGGATATTTTTTACTGCTTTTTTAATGGCGATAATGGCCTGTTGAATGATACCTTCATCTGCATAGGCGCCGGAACCCATCTCATCCTTATTCTCAGGGATCCCAAAAAGGATAATCCCCGGGATTCCCAGTCCTTCTAATTCCCTTGCCTCTTCAGTAATCTTGTCAACAGACATCTGGTAATTTCCCGGCATGGAAGGTATCAGTTGTTTAATGCCTTTCCCGGGTCGAACAAAGAGGGGCATAATCAGGTCATCAAGGGAAAGATGCGTTTCTCGCACCAATCTCCTGATATTTTCATTCTGGCGTAACCGACGGAGTCGCTGTTTTGGAAAGCCCATACTATTTTTCCTTATAAAATGTTTAAAGAATTGTAATAGTTCATCCCCACTCATAGCCTCCCAATCAAGGGGGGAGGGATGCTAAACTATCACGAAAAATTAATAAACTTCATCGTGTTTTCCTGTATCTACAAAAACTGCTTTGTCTTTTTCTAAAAAATAAAATATTACTCTTACATCATAATCTATAGAAAAACTCCACAATTCTTCCAATTTCCCAGAAAGCTTGTGCGTTCTCAATTGAGCATCAAACGGATTTTTAAGAAAAATATCAACCTTTTCCCAAAATTTGTTTTCAATATTTTGTTTTCCTTTGATCTTTTTCTTAAAAGCCCTTTTAAAGGAAGAACTAAAAGTTATTTTTATCAACTAAAGCATCTCCTTTAATCTTTTAATATCACTTGAAAATTCTAACTGTTCTTCTTTAATTTCCTTTTTACTTTCCTGGTAATTTTTAAAGATTTCTTCTCTTCGTTCTTCAATCAGATATTTTTCAATTAAAAATTTCAATTCTTCCTTTTCCTCAACTGATAGTTTTTTAACTTCTTCTACTAAAATATTATATTTTTGGCTCATAACTTTCTCCTGTTGACACAATCTAAAAGACTTTCTGTAATCACTTTCGGTTATTATTTACTTCCATTTTAAAGAATAAATATCTTGAACTGCTAATCTATAATTATGCCATTTTCCTACTTTTCAGTAAAGATTACTATTTAGATTTTTCTTTTCTTGGCTTACGTTTTCGTCTTATGGGGTGGCGGGTTATAAGCCCTGGACGATGATCTAACTCCATCAGTGTATCTTTTGATCCATAAGCATTTAACTCCAGCAACTTCTCAAACATCTCTCCGCCATATTTCCGATAATCTCCTCCTAATCTTTGGAGGGTCAAGGCAATATTAATCATTTCTGGGGCGGCAGCTGAAAAGGATGTGCTGATATTTGATAGCTCAGAACCATTATGTTGAAGCATAGTTTTACAGATGTTATAAACCCGATCAGGTTCTAATGGCAATAAATCTTGTAAACGTTCTACAATGAAAATATCACAAGCTTTTTGAAGCACATTCGGATGCTCACACAATAAATCTAATAATTTTCTTGTATAATCATCTGGTAATAAAGTATCGACAATACGAAATATATCAGCGATGGCTTTTTGTATCTCGTCATGTTCTTCGTTAATGAGTTTAGAAATGACGCTAGTAGACATTT
Source organism: Candidatus Brocadia sp. (assembly GCA_030837935.1). GTDB lineage: Bacteria > Planctomycetota > Brocadiia > Brocadiales > Brocadiaceae > Brocadia. The sequence goes on along the minus strand of JAUQXU010000169.1, from coordinate 2,415 downwards.
TCCTATATTTGGATTCTGACCATAAATGGGATGCACAATAGGCAAAACCCAAACGCATTGCAATCACATCTTTATATACCTGATTATTTAATAATATTTTATCTACCTCGTTTGAAGCCCACTCTTTATCAGGATACAACGCATGATGCAATAATAAAATTTCTGCATAAGCTTGCTGACCATACTTCCATTTACTGTCCTTTAAAGATGTTATCCAACTATAAAAATAATGATGCGGAATCCATGATTGAACATTCGCAATAAGAATAGCTGCTTCTCTAGAATCACGTATTTCGGGATATTTGTTAAACAGATCAGATAAAAATTTAGTTGCACGTGAACAATCACAATTTGATAAATATCTAAAATAATGCAACATTTTATGCCAAACATTTGCTTTGTCATTACGCCGAAGATGTGTTTCTAATACAGTAAGCCATCGATCAACTGCAACTGGTCTTTTTAATAAAAAAGCTTTAGTAAGTGCTTCCAAAATAGTATAACTTCCCTGTGGAATAACATGAATTCCTCGATCACCCCACAAGATACTCCTTACAGTTTCTTTATCTTCTCTTGACTCAAATTCTTCCTTATCTTTTTCAGATTCTTCCACAGAAGAGTCTAACCAACTTTCCAAAAGATTACACATAAAATCAGGTAACCCTACATCTTCTTCAACTTTTGCATGTAAAGCACGTGCTGCATCTGTACGAAATTCAAGGCTTCGAAATCCTTTACTATCCAATTGGAGAATCAAGTCAAAAAGTTCATTTTTTGGATAATTGGACTTTGATAAACCTTCCAATGCTATTCCTACAGGCGTTTCTTGTAATCTTGGTTTAAAATTGATAATTAGTGAAACGGCACGTTGAGGATGTAATTGAGCAAATTCAGAGAAAGCCCTGGATGCCTGCAAACTTCCACCGCGCATAAAATCTTTTGGATGAGTGTCTTTTGTATAATCAACTAATACATTGAACAATTTCAATATATCTTCGTCTTTAGCTTTAGACATTTGTTCGGCTGACATAGGGCTGGTAATTTCTTGGAAACCCGTAAAATGCATTTGTTTATCAGGCATTAAGGGAAAGGCCCGTTCTTCTTCATCAAAAAAACGCCTCATATCTGCATTCATAAATTCACGCGGTATCGTACGTAGTAATAGAAGGCGATGCTTTCGATTATATTTTATCCTATCGAATTTTGTTCTTGTATCATCGTTAGGTTGATTTATGAAATAATTCCAATGCTTAATCACATTTTCTAGATTTTGGACTTCTTTTGGTGAAAGGTAAGGAACTAGATCAGAAATTAAATGTTTTGTATCAAGATGTTCATCGTAAATAGTACCCAATGTTAGTCTTCTTGCATCTTTTAAAAGGAAGTCCAAAACAATCTTAGTATGGCTTACAACCAATTTCTGTAATCCTCTGGCTAGAAGACGTTGAACTATTAACAGATCAGATTCTTCCCATTTCTTAAGAAAAGATAAAAATGTATTACTATCTTTTAAAGCAATTGAAACTACTGCATCCTCAAATGAAGAAATAAACGGATAACTATCATCTTCATCATCTTTTTTTAATTTTGTCATAAAGATGTAGTCTGATCTATACCTATTGACCGCTTGATTAGGTTCATTGGCAACATGAGCCAGTATATCAAAAAACCAAGGCCATAAATCTTCCAAGTATGCTTCAGGAGATGCCTCTGCAACAGCAGGAAGGTCATACCACTGAGCTAAAGATTTCAAAAGTTGTTCGTATTCCTTATAAGAAGGATTTTGAAGTGCTGCCAAACGTCGGTCTAATTCTGCACGTATAATGCGTGGAGCCAAATGGGGAGCAGATATTGAAATAATACTTGCTATATGCCCTACAGATGATAAATCAAATCCCGTTCTTTTTAAAATAGTACATGCGATATCTACTGTATCATTATTCCATTCTGCTAATTCTCTCAAGGTTTGATAGGTTAAAAAATCTTTTGTATTATCTGTCAACCAATATTGTTGAAGCAATTTTATAACAGAATCTTTAGCAAATGACCAAGCACGTTGAAGGATAATAACCGACTCCCATGCATGTTCGGGTTTTTCAACCATAACTAAAGGTAAATATGTACAAACAAGACGTTCAAACCAACCCTGACTTCCTGCCATGAATGACAATATACGTTGACGGAATTCTCTCCGTTCTAAATAAGGCAATAACCACGCTGCTTCATAGTCTTCAGGGTTTGATAATTGACTTAGAAATTCCATTAAAAGAATTCGAATATGCAAGCGTAAAGAATTTTCTTTCCAGAGTCGCTCAAATTCTGACTTATAAGAAGGAAACCCTGAACCACGTAAATAATGCAAGCTACTCCAGAGTTGAGATCTAACAAATAGGGCATCTTGCCTCGCCAAAACAC